>JBOGVL010000013.1:0-17297 GCA_050692535.1 Actinomycetota bacterium
TCCCCCTGCTGGTTCGCACCGGCAGGGGGACGCGGCCGGTGCTCGTGGAACCGAACGGCGTGTCGGTCGAGGCTCCCTCGGACGAGGCCGTGGTGGTGAACGCGGGGGCCCACGCCTTCGCGCGCGTCCGGTACGACGAGGAGCTCCTCGGGCGGATCACCCGCTCGCTGGACGGCCTGTCCACGGAGGAGCGCACGCAGCTGGTGGACGACGCGTGGGCCTCGGTCGTCGGCGGGCGATCCTCGGCCGCCGACTTCTGCCGGTTCGCGGGCGCGTTCGGCGGCGAGACCGAGCTCACCGTGTGGTCGGCGCTCCTGCAGGGGATCGGCTGGTGCGATCGGTTCCTCGACGGCGCGCCGCGGGAGCACTTCCGCGCCTGGGTCCGCGGGCTCGCCGGGCCTGCGCTCGAGCGGATCGGATGGGAGCCGCGCGCCGACGAGCCCGACCTCACACGCTCGCTGCGCGGGATGCTCCTCACCGGGCTCGCCGTCCTCGGTGCCGACCCCAACGCGCAGGCGCTCGCGCGGGAGGTCGAGATCGAAGCCCGTTCGGACAAGGCGGTGGACCCGTCGCTCGCCGCCGCGTCGATCGCGATCGTCGCGGCCGGCGGAGGTCCCGAGGAGTACGAGACGTTCCTCCGGGCGAGCAGGACGAGCCGAACGCCGCAGGAGCAGCTCCGGTACCTCTTCGCGCTGCCCGAGTTCCGGGACGCGGTCCTGATGGATCGTACGGTGGCGCTCGGACTGACGGACGACGTCCGTCCACAGAACGCGCCGTGGGTGTTCGCTCGCGCGATCGCCAACCGCGACGTCGGCGAGCGCGCCTGGCGCTTCGTCAAGGAACACTGGGAGGAGATCGTCGCCCGCTGCGCCCCATCGACCGTCGTGTTCGCCGCCGACGGGGTGCGGTACCTCACGGAGCCCGACCTCGTGCGGGACGCCGAGGCCTTCTTCGCCGGGCACCCGATCCCGCAGTCGGCGCTCCAGCTCCGGCAGATCCTCGAGCGCCAGCGGATCAACGGCGACCTCCGGCGCCGGGCGGCGCCGGACCTGCAGACGTTCTTCAGCGCGGCCGACTAGCCGCCGGCCTCGTCCCCGAGCGTCGCGGGGTCCGTGTTGCCCCCGCAGACGAGGACGACGACGCGCTCGTCGTCGTCGGGACGGTAGCCACCGGACAGCAGCGCCGCCAGCGCGGCCGCCCCCCCGGGTTCGGCGAGGATTCGGGCGTGCTCCCAGAGCCGGCGCTGCGCCTCGCGGATCGCGTCGTCGGTGACGAGCAGCACGTGCTCGACGTACCGCGACGCGACGGCGAAGGCGATCTCGCCGGCGACCCGTGGACCCAGCGAGTCGGCGGCGTGGCCGCCGACCTCCACCGGGACGGGCCGGCCGGCGCGGAGCGCCTCGGAAAGCGTCGGGCATCGGTCGGGTTCCACCCCGACCACGCGGGTCCGGCCCTCGTACCAGGCGGCGATGCCGCCGATGAGCCCGCCGCCGCCGACCGCGACGAGCACGGTGTCCGCCTCCGGTAGCTGCTCCGAGAGCTCGGCCCCGATGGTCCCCTGTCCCGCCACCACCTCGGGCTGGTCGAAGGCGTGCATCTCGAGCGCACCGCTCTGGGCCGCGCGCTCCCGGCTGACCCGGAAGGCGTCGTCGTAGTAGCCGGGGGTCACGCGCACCTCCGCGCCCTGTGCCCGGATCCGCTCGGCCTTGATGGGGGGAGAGGTCTCCGGAACGAAGATCTCCGCCCGGTGGCCGAGCTCGCGGGCCGCGTAGGCGACCGCCAACCCGAAGTTCCCGCCGGAGGCGGCGATCACGCCGGCCTCCGGGACGATCGCGGCCAGCATACGGTTGAACGCACCGCGCGGCTTGAAGGATCCGGTGTGCTGGAGCAGCTCGAGCTTGAGCGTCAACCGGCCCGCGACGCCGAACGCCCCGGGCTCGAGATCGAGGGTCGGCGTTCGCCGCACGCGGCCGCCGATCCGCCGCCGTGCCGCCTCGACCTCGGCGGGTCCGACCGCCGTCGCCCCGACCGTCCGGGTCCGCTCCATCGAGCCATCGTGTCACGGGATCGCCTTTCCCGGCGCGGGATCGGCGGCGGGCGGGTGCGACGCCCCGCGTAGGATGCCGGGCCGTGACGAGCGCGCCCACCATCCGACCGTTGACGGCCGCAGACGCCGACGCCTGCGATCGGATCGTCGCCGGTCTGCCCGACTGGTTCGGGCTGGA
The DNA here is from genome assembly GCA_050692535.1 of Actinomycetota bacterium. Taxonomy (GTDB): domain Bacteria; phylum Actinomycetota; class UBA4738; order UBA4738; family HRBIN12; genus CALGFI01. The sequence continues at coordinate 2,226 of JBOGVL010000013.1, forward strand.
GCGAGGGATCCGCGAGGCCGCCGATGCCGTTCGGACCCAGGAGGGCCTGGTCGCCGAGCTCCCGGACGGATCGGTCGGTGGGTTCCTCACCTGGGTCCGCCACTTCCCCGAGGCCGCGGAGATCACGTGGATGGCCGTCGATGCCGGTCGGCATCGGCGTGGCAACGGGCGCGCCCTCGTGGAGTCGCTGTGCCGGCGTCTCGCGGCGAACGGCGCCCGGTTGCTCCTCGTGAAGACGCTGGCGGCGAGCGGCGACAGCCCGGAGTACGAGCGGACCCGGGCGTTCTACCTGGCGTCCGGGTTCCTTCCGCTGCAGGTGCTCCCGGAGCTCTGGGACGAGCAGAACCCGTGTCTCCTGTTGGTGCGCCCACTCTGAGCACAAGCGTCCGCGGCCCGGGCGCGGTCGGTCGCCCGCTTGACAGCCCTTCGAGCGCCGCCATACCGTTCGGTACCGAACGACCGGACGTGCCCGTGGTCCGGTCGTCCGGAAGGAGGGAGCCGCGACGGGCGCGACCGCGCTGATCGAGGACGTCCACGTCTCGACCGAGCATTGGATCGGCGGCGAGCGCGTCGGTTCGTCGACGGTCTTCGAGGACGTCTCGCCGATCGACGAGCGGGTCCTGGCGGAGGTCGCGCGGGGGACGGCCGAGCACGCCGATCTGGCCGTGACGGCCGCTCGCGCGGGCTCAGAGATGTGGGGCCGGATGGCGCCGAAGGAGCGCGCCGAGGTCCTCCACCGCGTCGCCGACCTGGTCGAGGAGCGCGTCGAGCCGCTCGCGAACGTCGAGACGCTCGACAACGGCTCGCTCCTGCGCTCGATGCGCAACTCGGTCATGCCCCGGGTGGCCCGGAACTTCCGGTTCTTCGCGGACCAGCTGACCGAGCTCGGCGAGTCGTTCGAGATGAACGGATTCCGGAGCCGGACCGAGTGGGATCCGTCCGGCGTCACGGTCGTGATCACGCCCTGGAACGCCCCGCTGATGCTCGCCACGTGGCGGGTCGCGCCGGCGCTCGCGGCGGGGAACGCGGTCGTGCTCAAGCCGCCCGAGTGGGCCCCGCTCACGGCCTCGATGCTCGCCGACTACGCCCGCGAGGCCGGGCTGCCCGACGGCGCGTTCAACGTCGTGCAGGGCGTCGGCGAGGAGGCCGGGGCCGCGCTCACGGCGCACCCCGGCGTCGACCGCGTCGCGTTCACCGGGTCGATCGAGACCGGCAGACTCGTCGCCGGCGCGGCCGCCGTGAACCTCACGCCGGTCTCGCTCGAGCTCGGCGGCAAGTCGCCGTTCGTCGCGTTCGCCGACGCGGACCTCGACGCGGTCGTGCAACAGGCCGTCAACCAGTTCGACAACGCCGGGCAGGTCTGCCTCGCCGGAACCCGGCTGATCGTCGAGCGCTCGATGCACGACGAGTTCCTCGAGCGCTTCCTGGAGGCGGCCGGCGCGCTCGTCCAGGGCGACCCGCGCGAGGACGGCACCGAGCTCGGACCGCAGATCACGCGCGAGCACTTCGACCGCGTGGACGGGTTCGTGCGGCGGGCGACGGCCGAGGGCGCGAGGGCGATCCTGGGTGGCGGCCCCAACGACGAGCTCGGCGGGCTGTACTACCGGCCCACGCTCTTCGTGGACCTTCCCCGGGCGGCCGAGGTCCTCCGGAAGGAGGTCTTCGGCCCCGTCCTCACGCTCCAGACGTTCACCGACGAGGAAGAGGCGGTCGCACTGGCCAACGAGACCGAGTACGGCCTCGCCGCGATCCTGTACACGGGCGACCGGGAGCGCGCGGACCGCGTCGCCTCCCGGTTGGTCTCGGGGACCGTGTGGGTGAACTGCTTCTTCGTGCGCGACCTGCGCGCGCCCTTCGGCGGCGCCCGGTCCTCGGGCGTCGGGCGCGAGGGCGGCGTCTACAGCTTCGACTTCTACGCGGACGTGAAGAACGTGTGCTCGGCCCCCTGGGACAGTTCTCGAGCAGTGGAGCGATAGGCCAACGAGGAGGAACGGATGGGTGAGATCGTCGGCGCAGCGCTGGTGGCGCACGTCCCAACGATCATGCTGCCGGAGGCGGTCCGGCTCGAGATCAACGAGGGCCGGGAGATCACGCTCGTCCCGGGTCTTCACCGCCTCAAGGCGGAGTGCCTCGACCGCCTGAGGCCCGACACGGTGATCGTCTTCGACACACACTGGGAGTCGACGTTCGAGCACATCGTCACCGCGCAGGAGCGCCGGGAGGGCCGGTTCACCAGCCACGAGCTGCCGCGCGGCATGGCGGGGATTCCGTACGACATGCCCGGGGACCCCGAGCTCGCCAAGCTGATCGCGGCTCAGGCCGAGGGCCGGGACGACTGCTGGATCCTGGCGTGCGACGACCCGTACCTGCCGATCTTCTACGGCACCGTGAACATCTGGACGTTCCTCGGCGATCCGGACACCCGATGGGTCAGCGTCGCGGTGAACCAGACGTGCACCACCGAGGACTTCCTGCTGTTCGGCGAGCTGATCGGCAACGCCGTCGCCGAGAGCGACCGGCGCGTGGTGCTGCTGGCCTCGGGCGGCATGACGCACCGGTTCTTCGACTTCCGCGAGCTCCGCCAGCGAGAAAGCCAACGCGCGCCCGACAACATCTTCGACCGCAAGTACTACGACGCCGACATGAAGGTCCTCGACCTGCTCCGCACGGGCGACCACGCCGGTGTGATCGACGACATGCCGCAGTACCGCAAGGCGTATCCCGAAGGACACTTCGGTCACTACCTGATGATGGTCGCCGGGCTCGGCGGGCGCGACTGCACGGCGGGCGGCGAGCTGTTCAGCGAGTACGAGGCCTCCGTGGGCACGGGGCAGGTCCACGTGTGGTTCGAGCGGCCCAAGGGAGGCTGGATGGCCTAGCGCGAGGGCGGCACCCTGCGGGGTAGCGTTCACATCGGCTCACGACGTTGGAGGGGGGAAGTCGTGGCACAGAATCAGTCCGTGGAGAACGCGGCGAAACCCGCCGTGGAGGCGTACGAGCGCCTCGGCGGCAGAAAGCTGAGCCTGATCGACGTCCTGGCCCAGTCGGTCGGCTTCATGGGGCCGGTCTTCAGCGCCGCGTTCATCATCCCGCTGATCATCGGGGTGAACGCGGCCGCCAGGGGCGCGGGCACGTCGGCGCCGCTCGCCGTGCTGCTCGCCGGCATCGGCGTGTTCGCGCTCGGCTGGATCGTGGCCCAGTACGCCAAGCGGATCCAGGCGGCCGGATCGCTCTACGACTACGTCTCGAACGGGCTCGGCAACACGCTCGGGGCCGCGTCGGGCTGGCTGTACTACGGCGGGACGATCATCCTGACGACCGGGCTCGGCATCTTGCTCGGTGGGTATGTGCACGACAACCTGTGGCCGGTGCTGTTCGAGTCCGAGTCACCGCTGTCCATCTGGCTGTGGGACGGGATCTTCACCGCCCTGTTGTTCGTGGTTCTGTACTTCGGCGTGCAGATCTCCACGCGCGTCCAACTGGTCCTCGCGCTGGTCTCGATCGCGGTCGTCCTGGTCTTCTTCTTCACCGTGATCGCGGACGTCGGGGGCGACAACGACCTCGCGAAGGCGTTCGACCCGAACCCCGCCGGCGGGTTCAGCGGCATCCTGTTCGGTGTGCTCTACGGGGTCCTGATCTTCGTCGGGTTCGAGACCGCCGCGAATCTCGCCGAGGAGACGGCCGACCCGAAGCGCTCGATCCCGAGGGCCGTGCTCGGCGCGGTCATCCTGGTATCCGCCTTCTATCTCATCGCGTCCTACACGGAGGTCGCCGGGTTCAACTTCAACCTCGAGATCATCACCAGCCCGGAGGTCGCGGGGGCGCCGCTGTTCGCGCTCGGCGACCCGTCGAGCCCCTACGGGTCCGACTTCTGGATCAAGGCACTGTTGCTGGTGGTCTTCCTCGACATGCTCGCCGTGTACGTCGGTGCAGCCGTCGCGTCGACCCGCGGTGTGTTCGCGATGGCGAGGGACCGCCGGCTGCCCTCGATGGCCGCCTCCGTCTCGGCGCGATACGGGACGCCGTCAGGAGCGATCGCGCTCCTCATCGCGATCCAGATCCTCCTGATCATCGCCAGCGAGGGGTGGGACGACCTATTCGCCCTGCCCGACCTGCCCCACTACTTCTCGCTGTTCGTGTGGTGCTCGACCTTCGGAGGCTTCGCGCTGCTCGTCGTGTACCTCCTGATGTCGATCGGCGCGCTGCGCGGGCTCCGTGACGGGACGAGCGCCGGCGGGATCGTGCTGGCCGCGATCCTCGGCATCGCGATCACGGGGGCGGCGATCTTCGGCTCGTTCTACAAGGTCACGAGCCCGACATTGCTCGCGCCGATCTACGCGCTGGTCTGGTTCGCGCTGGGGATCGTGTACATGGCGGTCGTGCGGGGCCGGGAGCCGGCCAGCCAGGCGCTCGGCGACCTTCGCTCTTAGGTCTGCCCGCCGATGCGAGGTGGGGACGGCGGGGCGCCGCCTCAGGCGCCGCCCCGACTCGTCCTGATCCTGTCCGAGAACTGGACGCTCGCGCCCGGCCGCGATCTTCGCGCGCTGGTAGACATGGCGGTCGAGGCCGAGACGGCCGGGTTCGACGCGGTGATGCTAAGCGAACACGTCGTGCTCGGCCGTGGGGCGGACGCGGGCGGCGTGCCCGACAACCCGCGCGAGTACGCCCTGCCCGGGAACCAGGATCCCTCCACGCCGTGGCCGGACTCGCTCACCCTTCTGGGGGCGATCGCGGCGGCGACCACCCGCGTGCGGCTCGTCGCGAGCTCGGTCATCGCGACGCTTCGCCACCCCGTGCTGCTCGCGAAGCAGCTCGCCACGCTCGACCTCCTCGGCGAGGGGCGGCTCGTGGTGCAGCCGACGGTGAGCTGGCACCGCCCCGAGTACGAAGCCCTCGGCGTTTCGTTCGAACGACGCGGCGAGCTGCTCGACGAGCACCTCGCGGCCTGGCGGGTCCTGTGGCGAGACACTCCCGCGTCGTTCGACGGTGCGCACTATCGCTTCTCGGAGGTGTATCTCGAGCCGAAGCCGTTTCGGCCGGCCGGTCCCGCGCTCTGGTTCGGCGGCGAGAGGATGCACGACCGCCTCCTCCGCCGGCTCGTCGAGTTCGGCAGCGGCTTCAACCCGCTCGGGAGGCCGAGCGAGGACGACCTGGGGCGGCTTCGATCCGCGTTGGCCGCGGCCGGACGGGACCCGGCCGGGCTCGAGATGGTCGGGGGGACGCGCGGCCGCTTCCCCGACGCGACGAGCGTCGCCGACCTCGGCGAGGCGCTCGCGTCGATCCCCGGGCAGATGGCGCGGGGGTTCACGACCTTCTGCATCAAGCCGTCGCAGTTCCTGGACGACCCGGACGGCCTCGGCGCGTTCTGTCGGGACGTCGTCGAGCGGGTGGCTCAGATCACCTCGAAGTAGCGGCGGCGCTCCCACTCCGTGACGGCGGCGGGAGCCAGGAACTGCTCCCACTCCCAGCGGCCGGCCTCGGCGTAGTGGTCGACCACGTCCTTGCCGAGCGCCTCGGCCGCGAACGCTCCGTCGCGGAAGGCCGTCACGGCCTCGCCGAGCGTCGAGGGAAGCGGCGGCACGGGTCGCTCGAAGTCGCGGCCGGCGAGTGGCTCCCCGGGATCGGTGTTCGACGAGATCCCGTCGGCGGCCGAGGTGAGCAGGGCCGCGATCGCGAGGTAGGGGTTCGCGTCGGCGCCCGCGACCCGCCACTCCAGCCGCGTGGACTCGGGCGACTCGACGAGGACCCGGCACGAGACCATCCGGCTGTCGAATCCCCAGGACCGGCCGTTGCCCGAGAACTCGCCGCTCGTCGTCCGGCGGTACGAGTTCACGGTCGGCGCGTAGAAGAGCATGAGCTCGGGCGCGCGCTCGAGGGCGCCGCCGATCGCCGAGCGCAGGCGCGCCGACATCCCGTCGGCGGCCTCGGTGTCGTGGAACACGTTCGCGCCCGCGTCGTCCAGCAGCGACAGGTGGAGGTGGCACGAGGAGCCGGTCGTGTCGCCGAACGGCTTCGCCATGAACGACACGGCCATGCCGGCGGCCGAGGCGAGGTCCCGCATCGCGAGCTTGAACAGGATGTGCCGGTCGGCCATCTCCAGCGCCGGCCGGTGTTCGAGGTTGATCTCCCACTGCCCGAGCCCCCACTCGGCCTGGCTCGTCCACGGTCCGAGCTCGGAGGCGGCGAGCGCCTCGCGAGCGCCGGCGAAGAACGGCTCGTACCGGTCGCCGGCCTGGATCGTGTAGTCGGCGCGCGCCAGCGTCGTTGGCCGGAGCGACTCGTAGCCCTGGGACCGGCCCTCGTCGTACGTGCCGGCGTAGAGCGCGAACTCGAGCTCGCTCGCGACCTGGGGCGTGAGGCCGTCCCCGGCGAGGCGTTCGACCTGACGGCGGAGGATCGTCCGCGGCGCGATGGCGACCAGCTCGTCGGAGCCCATCTCGACGAAGTCGGCGACGCAGATCGCGGTGCCCTCGAGCCACGCCGCCGGGCGCAGCGTGTCGAGATCCGGCACCAGCCGGACGTCGTGCCAGCCGGTGTGGTGGCCCGTGTACTCCTGCGCGGGCCCCGGCCACTGGTCGACGTCCCAGCCGAGCACGCAGGAGCTGAGCGCGACGCCCTCGTGCCGCAGGCGGCGGAACACCTCGGGGGAGAAGCGTTTGCCCACGAGCCGGCCGGTCACGTCGGCCGAGGTGACGATGACCGTGCGGAAGCCCTCGGTCTCCAGATTCTCGACCGCGAGCGCGTTCATGTGGCGAGCCATCCACCGTCGACCGGCAGCTGCGCGCCGGTGATGAACGACGCGTCTTCGGAGAGCAGGAACGAGATCGCCGCCGCGACGTCCTCGGGCTCTCCGACGCGCGGGACCAGCATGCGATCCTTCATCGAGTCCCACGCCTCCGGCGACCGGAGGTCGCCGCCCGGGATGAACGAGGTCGCGATCGGGCCCGGCGCGACGGCGTTCACGCGGATGTTCCGATCCGAGAGTTCGACCGCCAGGGCCTTGGTCAGCATCTTCACGCCGCCCTTCGACGCGTTGTAGTGGACCTGCGGATGGCCCGTGGAGGCGACGACGACCTCGGCCTCGATCGTGGACAGGTTCACGATCGCGCCGCCGCCGGCCGAGGCGATGACGGGAGCGATGGCCTTGCTCACGACGAACATTCCCTTGAGGTTCGTGTCGAGCACCAGGTCCCACTCCTCCTCGGACAGATCGTCGAACGGCGACATCCGCACGAGGCCGGCGTTGTTCACGAGGTACCGCATGGCGCCGAGCGCCTCGAGAGCGCCGTCACGTGCGGCCTCGACCTGGGCGGGCACCCGGACGTCCGCCTCGAACGCCTCGGCCCGCCCCCCGTCCCCGGCGATGAGCGCCGCGGTCTCGCGCGCGGACTCGAGGCGCACGTCCACGATGGCGACGGCGGCGCCGTCCGACGCCAGTCGCCGCGCGGTGGCCCGGCCGATACCCGACCCCGCGCCGGTGATGAACGCGGCCCGTCCCGAATGGTCGAAGCTCATGGCGCCTCCCCGGGGTCGAAGCCGCTGAGCTCGCCGACGTCGACGGCCGTTCCGCCGCCGTCCGCGACGAGCACGGAGCCGGTAACGATGGAGGACTCGTCGCTCGCGAGGAACAGGCAGCACGCCGCGATCTCCTCAGCCGTCGCGGCCCGTCGGAGCGGGACAGCCCTCGTCGCGACGGCGTAGGCCTCCGCGCGCGTGATCCCCCGATCGCCCGCGAGGGCGTCCATGGGCCCGTCCGCCATGGGCGTCACGACCCATCCAGGGCAGAGCGCGTTCGCTCGGATCCCCCGCGGGCCGTAGTCGACGGCGAGCGACCGGGCGAGGCCGATGAGCGCGGCCTTCGAGGTGTCGTAGGCGGCGGAGTTGGTGCCGCTGACCAGGCCGGAGACGCTGGAGACGAGCACCACGGACCCTCCGCCCCGGGCGAGGAGCGCGGGGATCGCGGCGCGAACCAGCCGGAGGGCACCCGTCACGTTCACGTCGATCGTGCGCTGCCATCGCTCGTCGTCGACGTCCGCGGCGGCGCCTCCGAACCCGACGCCGGCGTTGGCCACCACGACGTCCAGGCCGCCGAACGACTCGCGAGCCGACTCGACCGCGGACTCCGCGTGACCCGGCTCCGTGATGTCCCCCGCGACGACGCGCCCCCCGGTCTCGGAGGCAACGGCCTCGAGCGGTTCCGGGCGGCGGCCGATGATGACGACCCTCGCGCCCTCGGCGGCGAACCGGCGCGCGGTCGCGGCTCCGATGCCGGTGCCGCCGCCGCTGATGATCGCCACCTTGCCCGCGAGTTGCACCGCGTGAGCCCCCTGCCTTGCGCCCGGAATCGTTCGGACCCAAAATATCCCACCGCCATCCGGGCCGTGAAGGCGGGCGGGGGGAGCGTGGATGGCGAACATGCAGCCGCTCCGGCGGGCGGACCATCCGGAGCTCGAGGACCTGTTCCGCCTCTACGACGAGACGTTGTCGTTCGTCCCGAACAGCCTCTTCACGATGGCGCGGCGCCCCGAGATCCTGCGCGCGTTCAGCGAGCTGATCACGCGGATCTGGCGCACCGGGACCGTCCCCGTCGGCCTGAAGCCGCTGGTCGCGATCGTCGCGAGCACGGCGGCCGGCTGCCGCTACTGTCAGGCGCACGAGACCGTCGACGCGAGCATGCGCGGCGTCGACGAAGAGAAAATCGCGGAGATCTGGGACTTCGAGCGCTCGCCCCGCTTCTCGGAGGCCGAGCGCGCGGCGCTCCGATTCGCGCGCGACGCGAGCGTGGTCCCCAACGCCGTCACCCCCGAGCACTTCGCCGACCTGCGGCGCCACTGGGACGACGGGGAGATCGTCGAGATCCTCGCCGTCGCCGGGCTGTTCGGGTTCCTGAACCGGTGGAACGACTCGATGGCAACCGACCTCGAGGAGATCCCGGCCGCGTTCGCGAGCGGGACGATCGGTCCGCACGGGTGGGAGCCGGGGAAGCACGCATGACGCTCGGCGAGTCGATCTCCCTCGAGGAGCTCGAACGCGACCCGTACCCGATCTACGCGCGTTTGCGAGAGGACGAGCCGGCGTCGTGGGTGCCGGCGGTGCGGCTCTGGCTCGTCACGCGGTACGACGACGTCCGGACGATCTGCCTCGCGCCCGAGACGTTCACGGCGGCGACCGAGCCCTCGACGCTGAATCGGACGATGGGCGTGAACATGCTCGGGTCGGAGGGGCCGGATCAGCGACGGGTCCGGCGCGTCGTCGAGCCCCCGTTCCGTCCGCGCGACGTCGAGGAGCGGACCCAGGGGATGATCCCGAAGCTCGCGCACGAGCTGATCGACGGGTTCGAGCGGCGCGGCGAGTGCGACCTGTTCCGCGAGTTCGCCGACCCGATGAGCGTGCGCTCGCTCCGGTTCATGCTGGGCCTCGACGAGGTCGCGTGGGAGGACCTCCTGCGCTGGAACGAGGGCCTCATGCCGGGGCTCGCGAACTTCGAGGGCGATCCCGCGAAGCAGGCGCCGGCCGACGAGGCGAGCGCGGCCCTCGGCGAGGTCATCGACCGGGTCCTCCACCGCGTCGTGGAAGAGCCCGACGGCTCCGTCCTTTCCTGGATGCGGCACCACGAGGCAAACGGCGACGCGATGAGCCCCGAGGAGATCCTCGCGAATACCAAGCTCATGCTCTCGGGCGGGCTCCAGGAGCCGCGCGACCTGATCGCGCTCGTCGTGTTCGCGCTCGGCTCGAACGACGGGCTGCTGGACGAGGTCCGCGGCGACCACCGACTGATCAAGTCGGCCGTGGAGGAGACGCTTCGGTGGGCCGGTCCGGTCGGGACGGCGACCCGGCAGACGACGGGACCGACCGAGATCGCCGGCGCCGAGCTCCCGGAGGGGGCGCTGATCGGCGCCGTGCTCTCGTCGGCCAACCGCGATCCGCGTCGGTACACCGAGCCCGACCGCTTCGACCTCCACCGGAGGGAGGGCGCGCACCTCGCGTTCGCCGCCGGGACTCACTTCTGCCTGGGGGCGTGGTTCGGCCGGCACCTCTCACGCGTCTCGCTCGAGATCCTGCTCGACCGCCTGCCGAACCTCCGGCTGGACCCCGATCGGCCGCCGACGCTCTTGGGATGGGAGTTCCGCGCGCCGGACTCGATGTGGGTCCGGTGGGATCCGGCGTGAGCGCGCCGCGCACCCCCGCCCGCGCCGAGGTCGTCGGATCGCTGCTCCGGCCGCCGGAGCTCCGGCGGGCCGTCGAGGCGTTCTATGAGGAGGGTCACTCGGCCGTGCTCCCCGACGAGCGGGCGAAGGACCGTACGGCGCTTCGAGAGCTCGAGGACGCCGCGATCCGCGAGGCGGTCTGGCGGCAGGTCGACCTCGGGCTGGACGTGGTCTCCGACGGCGAGTTCCGTCGGTGGATGTTCATGAATTCGTTCTACGACGCGGTGGAGGGTGTCCGGACCGGGAAGGTCGTCCGTTTCCGCAACGACCGAGGCGAAGACGTCGAGCTCCACGTTCACGAGATCGTGGACCGGCTTCGTCCCGTCGACTCGCCCGGTGCGCGGGAGGCCGCGTTCATGGCCGCCGCGACCGGCGGACACCCGTTCAAGGTCACGTTTCCGGCCGCCTCGATCTTCACGCACCCGCTGACGACCGTCTCCGGGCCGGACGGCGGCGGGTACGCGTCGGTCGACGAGTTCGTCGCCCACGCCATCGAGATCGAACGCGGACTGATCGCCGACGCGGTCGCGGCCGGCGCACGATACGTTCAGCTCGACTTCCCGTTGTACCCGTACCTGGTCGACCCGGCGTGGTCGGCACGGTTCGAGGCTCGCGGCCATCGGGTTCCGGCCCTGATCGACGCCGCGATCGCCGCCGACGCCGCGGTGCTCGAGGGGATCCCGGACGACGTGACGGTCGCCCTCCACATCTGCCGCGGGAATTACCGCTCCTCGTGGATGTGCGAGGGCTCGCTCGAGGCGGTCGCCGAGCGCGTGTTCGGCGAGCTTCCATACGACGCGTTCCTCGTCGAGTGGGACGACCTCGGCCGGGACGGCGGGTTTGAGCCGATCCGCTTCCTGCGCGACGGCTCGGTCATGGTGATGGGCATCGTGTCGACGAAGATCGCCCGGCTCGAGGAGGAGGACGTTCTGCTCCGCCGGATGGACGAGGCGGCGAGGTTCGCGGGCGGGCTGGAGCGCCTCTCGATCAGCCCGCAATGCGGGTTCGCCAGCGTGCTGGTCGGCAACGAGATCGACGAGAACGAGCAGTGGCGAAAGCTCGAGCTCGTCTCCCGCGTGGCGGACCGCCTGTTCGGCGAGGAAGGTTCGCCGGGGCCGGAGGCCCGCGCCGGATGAGGTGCCTTGTCGTCAAGCCGCACCGCCTCTCCGCGACGGGGTTCGTCGGCGAGCGGCTCGAAGGACTCGGCGTCGAGCTCGTGGACCACGTGGCCAGCGAGGACGGTCCGCCTCCGAGCGCTGTCAGGTTCGACGCCGTGCTGGTGATGGGCGCCCCGTGGTCGGTCTACGGGCCCACGGTCGAGCCGTGGATCGGCGGCGTGCTGGACCTCCTCCGCGAGTCGGACGAACGAGGCGTGGGGGTCTTCGGCGTGTGCTTCGGCGCGCAGGCGATGGCGGCCGCGCTGGGGGCCGAGGTCCGCGGCGCCGCGGCGCCCGAGCTCGGGTGGCGGTCGGTCGAGACCTCCGACCCGGCATCCGTGCCGACCGGGCCGTGGTTCATGTGGCACTCGGACACGTTCGACCTGCCCGAGGGCGCTCGGGAGCTCGCCCGGACGCCGCTCGGTCCGCAGGCGTTCGCGATCCGCCGACACCTTTGCGTGCAGTTCCATCCGGAGGCCGGCATGGACGTCGTCGTCTCGTGGATGGACAACGACGCGTCGGACTTCCTGCGCGCTGGGATGTCGCCGGACGAGGTCCTCGGGGAGACGCGACGGCGGGAGCGCGACGCCCGGGTGCGAGCCGCCGGTCTCGTCGACCGGTTCCTCGCGGGCGCCGGGGTACCATCCAGCCCATGACGGAGGCCGACCGGCCGCTCCGGCTCGACGCCTCGCGGGAGGACGCGCTCGAGCACGCGGTGAAGCTGGTCACCGAGGCGTGGCGGTCGTTCGACCGGTATCGTCCCGAGGAGCCGCCGCTGGACGAGCGCGTGCGCGCGCTCCTTCGCGCCGGGCTGCCCGAGACGCCGACGCCGGTCCACGAGGCGCTCGACGACACGGCGCGGATCCTCGACGAGTCGATCGCCCAGCCGCGTCCCCGCTACTTCGCGTTCATCGGCTCGAGCGGCCTGGAGATCGGGACGATCGGCGACCTGCTCGCGCACACCTACGACATCAACCTCGCCGTCGACGCCCGTGCGGCGACCGAGGTCGAACAGCAGGCCGTGCGGTGGGCCGCGCGCTTCATCGGCTACCCGGAGACGTGCGCCGGCGCGTTCACCAGCGGCGGCACGATCTCCAACACGAGCGCGCTCGCCGCGGCCCGGGAGTTCGCGCTGCCCAAGAGCCGCTTCGAGGGGCTCGAGGGGCACCGGGTCGCCGTGTACTGCTCCGAGGAGGTGCACTACTCGATCACCCGGGCGATCGAGACGCTCGGGATTGGGTCGAGGAACCTGCGCGCGATCCCGCTCGGGCCAGATCGCGGGCTGATCCCGGGCGCGCTCGCCCGGGCGATCGACCGGGATCGCGAGGAGGGGATCACGCCGATCGCGGTGGTCGCGACCGCCGGGACGACCCTCACCGGCGCGATCGACCCGCTCGACGCGATCGCCGACGTCTGCGAGGAGCGGGGCGTCTGGATGCACGTCGACGGCGCCTACGGTCTCCCCGCCGCGTCGGTCCGGCCCGAGCTGTTCCGCGGCCTCCAGCGCGCGCAGTCGGCGTCGGTCGACGCCCACAAGTGGCTGTACCTGCCCAAGGCGTGTGGGATCGTGCTCGTCCGCAACCGGGACGACCTGATCGCGTCCTTCGCGCACGAGCAGGGATACCTGCCTCACCAACGGCACGAGCTCCATGCGGTCGACATCACGTTCGAGTACTCGCGGCCGTTCCGGGCGCTCAAGCTGTGGCTCGCGATGCGGGCCCACGGGGCTCAGGCCTTCCGCGACGCGATCGAACGCAACCTCCGCGAGGCGCACCTGCTCTGGGCGGCCGTCGAGTCGCGCGCCGACTTCGAGGCGCTCGGCGCGCCGAAGCTCTCGATCGTGCCGTTCCGCCACGCGCCGCCGGGCGTCGACGACCTGAACGAGCACAACCAGCGGCTCGCCGACGCGCTCCAGGAGGACGGCCGCTTCTGGATCGCGAGCGCTCTGATCGACGACGACGTGTACCTGCGTCCCTGCTTCGTGAACTTCCGGACGACGGAGGAGGACGTGCTCGACCTGCTCGAGGTCGCCGAGGAGATCGGCGCGAAGATCGCGCGGATCGGAGCCTGAACCGGCTCGCGCGGGCACGTCGCCCGGGGGAGCGCACCCCGAACGTCTACACTGCTCCGGCCGCACCGAAGGGAGATCGATGACCGCGCCGCTCGTGGGCGTCGTGATGGGTTCGAGGTCGGACTGGGAGACGATGCAGCACTGTGTCGAGCAGCTGCGCGCCTTCGGGGTGTCCTGTGAGACGCGGGTGCTTTCCGCACACCGGACGCCCGAGGAGCTCGCCGAATGGGTGCGCGGCGCGGAGTCTCGCGGCGTCGAGGTCTTCGTCGCGGCGGCGGGGATGGCGGCGGCCCTTCCCGGCGTGGTCGCCGCACAGACGACGTTGCCCGTCCTCGGCGTACCGATGGAGTCGAAGCTGGCGGGCGGGCTCGACTCGCTGCTCTCCATGGTGCAGATGCCGGGCGGCATCCCGGTCGGCGTGCTGGCCGTCGGCAAGGCCGGTGCCGTCAACTCGGCGATCCTCGCGACCCAGATCCTCGCCGGCGCCCACCCCGAGCTCCGACCGGCCGTCGAGAAGCAGCGAGCGCAGCAGGCCGAGCAGATCCTCGCCGACCCGGACCCGTCGGCCTGAGCGATGGCGTATCTCACGTGTCCCTGGTGCCTCACGCCGCAGCAGATCGACGACGACTCGCCCGGCTATCAGTGCTTCACGTGCTACGGGCAGATCCGGTTCTTCCAGTGCCCGGACTGCACGCTCGTCCAGACCGTGAGCCAGACGTGGACCGCGTTCACGTGCGGGGGTTGCGAACGGAAGGTGGACCTGCCGCGGCGGTGGGGATACTCGCGCTCGGCGAGGGCGGTGCTCGTGCAGGGCACCGGCAAGAGTTATCCGAGGCTCTGAGTCAGCTGCGCTTGCGGTAGGACCACCACGCCGTGCAGGCGGCCAGCACCCCGATCACCATCGCACCGCCGAATCGCATCAGGCCCGACAGCTGCTGGATCTCGACGAGCGGGATGGGCTGGTGCTCCAGCAGGGCACGCAGCTCCCAGGCGGACATCCGGACGGCCTTTGCGTGCTGGACGGCCGCGTCCTGCCAGACGAACCAAAGGACGCCGGACAGGACGGCCCCGATCGCGCCGCCGATCGCGCTGAGGATCGCGATCGCCGGATTCACGAACCAGGGCATCGTCGAGCCTCGGTCGAACCCGAAGAAGAACCAGATGGCGCCGTAGACGCCGAGCACCGCGGCGATCGCCTGTCCGATCACGCCGACCAAGGCAGACTGACCGCGCAGCGTGATCTCGCCGACGAGCTGGGGATCGAGGCGTTCGCTGGTGTCGGTGATCACGAGCTTAACCCAGGGGTCCGCGATCGCCTGCCACGCCAGGACCGCGGCCCCCACGGCGGCGACCGAGGCCAGCAGCAACATGAAGTCGGGACGCGAGGACAGGCGGCGGTCGGTCGGCAGGGCCCGCCGACGGGTGAGGCTCGACGGAGGGGCGGCCGGCGGCGCATCGGCCGGGGCCGGCGCCCAGACGGCGGAGGTTCGAGGCGCGGAGGCGGGTGCCGGGGAGGGGAAGCCGACGCTCGTCCCGCGGCTCCCCGCCGAGACGGTGGGCGCGCCGAGTCCAGGTGGCCAGGCGGACGCGCGAGCGGGCTCCTTCTCGGCGTCCGCTTCCGAGCCGCCGAGGAGCG
>JBOGVL010000014.1:0-17047 GCA_050692535.1 Actinomycetota bacterium
CGTCGGCACCGAGACCTTCGACCGGGAACGGGACCTGGCGGTCCTCGAACACGTCGACGCCCAGCTCGCGGACGTGGACCGGGCGATGGATCGCCTGGAGCAGGGCACCTACGGGACGTGTGAGGCCTGTGGGCGACCGATCGACGAGGACCGGCTCCGAGCGCGGCCGGCCGCGCGCTTCTGCCTCGAGGACCAGGCCCGGATCGAGCGCGGCGTGCCCTAGCGCGTCACGCCGCGCGGGCGACCGGCTCCTCCTCCAGCAGATCGAGGACCGCGGCCTCGACCGTCTCTCGAACGCCCGGGGCCGTCAGGTCGTCCGTCCGCAGCCGCTCCATCGTGTCGGCGATGGTCCTTCCCTGCTCGAAGCGGTCCACCACCCGGGGGTCGATGTACGAGGCGCGAGCGACCGCGGGCGTGTTGCCGAGGTACTCGGCGACCTCCCGGACGGCGGCGGAGACGAGCCGCCGCCCCGAGGTGGCGGCGGTCGCCTCGCCGGCCTTGGCCGCCAGGGCCGCGGCCGCCAGGACCGTCGCGTGCCAGGTGCGGAAGTCCTTCGCCGTGAACTCGTCGCCCGCGACCTCCCGCAGGTAGTCGTTGACGTCGGCGGAACGCACGTCGCGCCAACGCTCGCCCTCGCGGAAGGCGAGGAGCTCGGCGCCGCCGTTTCGTCGCCGCTTCATCGACCGGATCGCCGGAAGCACCTGCGGATCGCGCACCTCCTGCACGCGCCGCTGACCGCTCTTGGCCGCGAAATCGAAGACGATCAGGTCGCCCCGGATCCCAACGTGCTCCTTTCGCAGCGTCGCAAGCCCGAACGAGCCGTTCTGCCTCGCGTAGGTCTCCGAGCCGATCCGGAACAGGGCCTGGTCCAGCAGCCGTACCGCGCAGGCGAGCGCCTTGGGCCTGGGGAGCCCGGCGACCCCGAGGTCTGCCGCCACCCGCTCGCGCATCCGGGGCAACACGCGGGCGAACGCGATCATTCGGTCGAACTTCTCGCCGTCGCGTCGGGCCCGCCACCGCTCGTGATACAGGTACTGTCGGCGCCCGGCTGCGTCGGTGCCCGCGGCCTGGATGTGGCCGTTGGCGTGGGGGCAGATCCACACGTCGGCCCACGCCGGCGGGATGGCCAACGCCCGGATCCGCTCCAGCGTCTCGTCGTCGACCGCTGCGCCGGACGGCGTCTCGTAGGAGAACCCCCTGCCCCGGCGCCGCCGCGTGATCCCCGGAGCCTCCACCGCCGCCCTGCGCAACTGCATCCGTCCGCCTCCCGCGCGAGGGGTTCCCGTCGGCGGGCGGCACCAAACGCCCGGCGACGGCTCGGGATGCGTACCGAAGCGCGGGACCGGGTACGGATGACCGACGAGACCCCGAACAGGCGGAGACATGCAGATCGGCGAGATCGAGGAGATCGGCCTGATCGAGCCTCTCATGATCCCGATCGCCGTGCCGGTCCCGTCCGAGACCGAGCTCGAAGGGACGGGGGTCGTCGCGGAGGCGATCCCCGCATGAGGGGGTCGCCCGCCCTTCGACCGGACGTCGTCGTGCCGACCGGCATCGTCCCGCTCCGCGGGTATCGGGAATGGGCATTGTGGCGGGACGGGCGGGGTCCGCGGTTGCGGTCGCTGTTCCATCCGACCGTCTGGCCGGACGACGGGCACCTGATCGCCGCATGCCTGCGGCCCCTCGTGTGGCGCGGTGGAAGCGGGGACGAGCACATGCACGTGCCGGACGCGCTCTGCGAGTGCGGCATCTACGCGTTTCGCGAGCCGGAGTTCGACACCCTCCGGGGGGCCGAGGGCCCGAGGGCGCGCGGCCTGGTTGAGGGCTGGGGGCGCTTCGTCCTCGGCACGTCCGGGTGGCGATGCCAGTTCGCGAGCGTCGCGGCACTCCTGGTGGACGAGGACGACCCGGAGACGAGTCGGAGCCTCGGCCGCCGGTATCACGTCCCGGTGCTCGACTCGCTCGACCTCCCATCGGCGGTCCCGGCCCTCGGCGCCTGAGCGCCCGCCGGGGCACCGGTTTCCGTCCCGGAAGGGGCGGGTACCGCTGCGAGAGCGAGCGAAGAAGGAGAGGCGGATGATCCTCGTCCGGCACGTGATGACCGAGGCCCCCAAGACGCTGAACCCCGATCGCACGGCCGCCGACGCCGCCGGGCTGATGGAGCAGTACGACGTCGGCGTGATCCCGCTCGCGGACGACGACGACGCGCTCCTGGGGGTCGTCACCGATCGCGACCTCGTGATCCGGGTCCTCGCCCGCCAGCGGGACCCACGCGGGGTCACGCTCGGCGAGATCGCGACGAGGAATCCGGTGACGATCTCCCCCGACATGAACGTGGCCGAGGCACGCGAGCTGATGGCGGACAACAAGATCCGCCGGCTGCCCGTCGTCAAGCGTGGGCGGCTCGTCGGCATCGTATCGCTCGGCGACATCGCGGTGGCCGATGCGTCCAAGCGCGCCGTCGGCGAGGTGTTGGACGAGGTCTCGGAGTCGCCGAGCACCACCGAGATGGCCGTCGAACCGGAGCGCGGAACGCCCGATCGCGTACGCAACAACGACGCGCGAACGGGCACGCGGCGCTCCTAAGCTTCCTCCTCGTCACTCCCGGGCGATTCGCCGCGTCGGGATCCGACCGGCTTGGTCGCCGCCTCCCGCAGCGTGCGAAGCGTCTGCGCCAGAATCCGGCTCACGTGCATCTGGGAAACACCGACCCGGTCGGCGATCTCGGACTGCGTCAGGCCGCGAAAGAACCGTAAGTACAGCACCATCCGCTCGCGCTGCGGGAGGTCCCGCACGGCGGGCGCGACGCTCGCCCACTCCTCCAGGAGGTCCAGGGAAGGGTCCTCGGAACCCATCACCTCCATCGGCGTCGCGCCCTCCTCGCCGGCCGGGGCGTCGAGCGAGGCCGTCGAGTACGCCTGACTCGCCTCCATGGCCTCGAGGATCTCCTCCGAGGCGGCCTCGCATCGGGCGGCGATCTCGTCCACCGTCGGCGATCTCCCGAGCTCCTGCGACAGCTCCGGAAGGATCGCGTTGATCCGCAGGCCGACCTCCTGCAGCCGACGGGGGACGCGGATCGCCCACCCCTTGTCGCGGAAATACCGCTTCAGCTCGCCGACCATCGTGACCGCGGCGTAGGTGGTGAACTGCACGTCACGGTCGAGGTCGAAGCGGTCGATCGCGTTGAGGAGCCCGAGGCTGGCCACCTGGACGAGGTCGTCGTGTGACTCCCCTCGGCCCGCGAACCGGCGAGCGAGGTACTCCGCCAGCGGCAGGAAGCGTCGCGCCAGTTCCTCGCGCGCGGTGGCATCGCCGGGGAGCCTCGCGAACAGCTCGCGCTCCCCGAGCTCGGCGGGGGCGCGGTCTCGGGCTCGAGCCGTCATCGGCCGCCGTCCAGCGTGCGCTTGACGATGCGGATCGCGGGCGCGCCGTTCCACTCCTCGAACCGGACGCTCTCCGCGAGGGCGCCGAGAACCCTCCAGGCCAAGGTGTTCTCGAACCCTGGGGGCGGCCACGGCGCCATCACGTCGACGGCCACCACGACCTCGAGCCGTCCCGGCATGGCGCGCAGATCGAGGCGGAACGTCTGCGGCTCCCCGTCCAGGGCGAGGAGTCGGGCGCATGCCTCGTCGACGGCGAGGCGGAGGTCGTCGACGTCGTCGAGCGACAGGGGGAGATGGCTCGCGACGGCCGCCGTCACCGAACGCAACACATGCACCAGCTCGGGTCGCGCCGGAAGCGAGACCCGCACGAATTCGCCCGGGTGAGGGGTCGACTTCGCCACCACCTATACTGGTCCCTTCGCTCCCACCGGTGGACGAACGACCGTGTCCGCGACGGAGGATGGCATGGAACTGGTGCTGAACAACGGCTCATCCGGACCGTGGACGGTCGTCCGGGTGGCCGGGGAACTCGACCTCCATACCTCACCGCAGCTCCGGGACCACGTCCTCGGCCTGATTGGGGAGCCACCGGTGCGGCTCGCGCTCGACCTGTCCGAGGTCGGCTTCATGGACTCGAGCAGCCTCGGCATGTTGGTCACCTGCCTCAAACGCATCCGCGAGCGCGACGGCCGCCTGATGCTGATCGGGGTCACCGGATCGCCGGCGAAGGTGTTCACGTTGACCGGCCTGGATCGCGTCTTCGACCTCATCCCGGCGGCGGCCGACCTCCCCTCGGACTGAGATCGCACCGCCCGTCGGCTCCTCTCCACCTCGGAGATTCCCCGCGCGTTCGCGGAATCAAACGCCACGGCGGCAACCGGACGCGGCGCGCCTATCGGTCGCGTCCGACGACGAACCAGATCCCGTGCACCGGCTCGTCGCCGAGGTTCCAGAGCCGGTGCGGGAGGGTGGAGTCGTACGCGATCGAGTCGCCGGGTCCGAGCTCGTGGTGCTCGAATCCGAGCTGCACGCCGAGGGTCCCGGAGATCACGAAGCCGTACTCGCGCCCGCTGTGGCGCATGAGCCGGTCGTCGGGGGCCGAGGAGCCTCCGATGTCGTAGATTACGTGGAGGAAGTCCACGTCCTCGTGCTCGTGGCTCGTCAGGCGCTCCCAGGTGACGCCCGACTCGAGCTCGATCACGTGACGCTCGGGGGGCCGGACGACGGGACCGGAGCCCGCCTCGCCGGCGATCACCTCGGAGCCCGCGGCCGCCGCGACGGCGACCTGTTGGTGGCCGTGCACCTGGAAGACGTCGTCGAGCGAGACGTCCAGCTCGGTGACGATCGCGTACAGCGTGCTGACCGACGGCTTGGACTGCCCCGACTCGACCTGGGAAATGAGGCTCGCCGACACTCCCAACCGCCGCGCGAGCTCTCGCTGGCTGATGTGGGCGCGCTCGCGCTCCTCGCGGAGTCGAACGCCGATGTCTCCCAGCTCACCGACCACGGAGGCACCCTACCGCCGCGGTCGGCGGCCACCGCCTTCTCCCGCTACCGTTGTGACTCACGCATCCGTCCTTTCAAATGCCCGGGAGCTTGAAGCCCGACTTGGCGACGACGAAGTCCCTCGACTCGGCGGCCATTCGCCTCACGGCCGGCCAGTCGACGTGGAGCAGCTCGCCATGACGCTTCATCACCCGACCGGCGATGAGGACCGTGTCGACGTTCCCGGTGTCCATCCCGGTGACGACCGCGGTGGCCGCGTCGTTGAGCGGCGTGACGTTCATCCGATCGGTGCGCAGCATGATGAGGTCCGCCTGTTTGCCCGGGGTCAGGGTCCCCACCTTCGAATCGAGACCGTTGGCCCTGGCCCCCTCCACGGTCGCGTAGGCCAGGACCTCACGGGTCGACACCGGCGTCTTGCCCTTGGCGGAGGCCATCGCCCGTTGCAGCGCCAGGACCGAGCGCATCTGGTTGAACATGTCGGCGGGCACGTTGGTCTCGACGTCCACGCTGAGGCTCGGCCGGAGACCGCGATCCAGGAACTTCTGGATGGGCGGCATCCCGTGCCCCATCATCATCTCGACCGGAGAGGCCAGCGAGACGGTGCCGCCGGTGTCGACGATCATCTGGATCTCGGTGTCGTTCAGTGTGGTGCAGTGGATGTAGGTGGTGTCCGGGCCGAGGAGCCCGGCCTCTCCGAACTCCTGGACCTTTCCGTCCTGGCCGTAGCTCCCCACGCCGACGTGGGTCGTGATGCGCGCCCCGGTCTCGCGGGCCAGCTTCCAGTGATCGCGGGTCACCTCGAAGTCGGTGAACTCCGGGCCGGGCGCCGCCAGCGCCAGCGTGAGCTTCTGGTCCTTGGTCGAGAAGTACTCCGTGGCGGCACGGACGAACCAGCTCGGTTGTCGCTCCTCCCACTTCCCCCACCACGGGAACCCGTAGGCGAACACCGCCCGCAACCCCGAGTCGTTGAGCGCCTGGATCACCGCGTCGGTGTGCGCGGGCGAGCCCTGGATGTGTGACCAGTCGAGCAGGGTCGTGATCCCGGCGTCGATGGCGCCGAGGGCGGAGACCAGATTGCCGACGTACGCGTCCTCCGGCCGGAACGCCGGCGCCAGCTTGTGCAGCACGAACGAGATGTAGCTGGTCCTCCCCTCCAGCGGGACGTCCGTCCCGATGTTGCGGAGCAGGCCCTCCCAGATGTGACGGTGGCTGTCGACGAACCCGGGCATGACGATCGTGCCCGAGGCGTCGATCACCTCGACGTCCCCGTCCGCCAGACCGGGACCGACGGCGACGATCCGGTCCCCCTCGATGAGCACGTCTCCCGTGGTGAGGTCGCCGATCTCGGGGTCGAGGCTGAGCACGGTCCCGCCCCGGATCAGCGTCCTTCCGGTCGGCACCACGCGGAAATCGGCCCCCGAGGGGTACAGGTCGGGGAGCTCGGCCGCCTTCGGCGGGCGGCTCCCGGTCATCAGGCGCCGAGCCCGTTTGTAGTTCCGCTTGACGAGCTCCTTGATGTCGACGAGCTGGTAGAGCGCGATCCCGGCGAGCACGAGCATGCCGATCACGATCAGCCCGTACTCCCCGCTCAGGCCGAGGAACGGCAGGACGGTGAGGATCAGGGCCAACAAGACGGACGCCACGACCGCACCGAGGAACGTCGCCCGTCCCCCCGACAGGGCGGCCCCGCCGAGCACCGCGGCCGTGATGCTCTCCAGTGCGTAGCTGTCGCCGATCTGCGCGATCCCGACCCCGGAACGCGCCATGACGAAGAACGACGCCACGGTGGCGAAGAGCGCCGAGAACACGAGCGCCCGCACCCGGATCCAGGTCGTCCGGACGCCGCCGCGTTTGGCCGACCGCTCGTCGAAGCCGGTGGCGCGGAGCTGGAGACCGGACCCCGTGGCGTGGAGCCAGTAGTCCAGGAGACCCGCCCCGATCAGGACGGCGATGAAGCCGACCGGGATCGGCCCGAGCTCGGTCGTCAGCCACGAAGTGAAGTCCCTGTTGATCGACCCGCCGGGCGTTTCCCGGAGCGAGAGCGAGATCCCGTTGAGGATGCTGAGGGTGGCCAGGGTGGCGATGATCGACGGGATCTTGAGGCCGCGGACGAGTCCGGCGTTGATCAACCCGAGGGCGAGGCCGGCGAGAAAGATGGCCCCGATCCCGATCACGATCTCCGCCGTGCCGGACTCGGGGGCGATGAGAAACGACGCGAGGACGACGCCCAGGCTGATCATCGCCCCCACCGAGAGGTCGAGGTACCCCACGAGGAGGGCATGGGTCTGTCCCATCGCGACGATGGCCAGGGGCACGGCGAGGATCAGGATGCTCGTGACGTTCGACTGGTTGACGAACCCGGGGAACCGGGAGGTCGTATACACGAGCACGGCGCCGATCAGGAGCAGCTGCAGGACCACCGGCATCCAGAGGCGGAAGCGAACGATCTTGCGCCACTTGTTCTTGTCGCGAGCATCCCGGAGGACCTTCCGGACCGCCAGCCTGGCCGACTCGAGGCGCTCGGTCATGTCGTGTCGCGCACCGACGAGGCCTTTGGCATGGCGACCCCGAGCGGCGATCGACCGGCACGAGCGAGACCGGGGCCCCGGACCATCGCCTCCACGATGCGGAGCTCATCGAGCTCGTCGCCGGGGATCTCCTCGATGATCTGCCCCCGGGACATGACCAGCACCCGATCGCAGAGCCCGGCGAGCTCGAGTGGGTCGCTCGACTTGACGAGCATCGCCGTCCCGGCGTCGGTCCGAGAGCGCAACGCCAGGTAGATATCGAATCGGGAGCCGACGTCGACACCCTGGGTGGGCTCGTAGGCGAGGATGACGGACGGCTCCCTGAGGAAGGACCGCGAGACCGAGACCTTCTGCTGGTTGCCCCCCGAGAGGAACTCGACCGGCTGTTCCAGTGACGGGGTTCGGATCTCCAACCGATCCACCAGCTCCTCCACCGTCCTGCGTTCCCGCCGCCGCCGCAGGAACCCGAGCGTGCTGAACCGGCGCAGTGACTGGATCGTCGCGTTGACCCGAACCCCGAGGACCGGCATCAGGGCCTCGCGCTTTCGGTCGCCCGGCAGGAGCATGATCCGGGACCGCACGGCCTCGTGGGTCGAGATCAGCAACAGCTCCTTGTCGTCGCAGACGACGCGGCCCGCCTTGGGCGGTTGGCGGCCGGCGAGGCAATCGAAGAGCTGGGACTGGCCGTTGCCTTCCGCGCCGGCGATCCCCACGATCTCGCCGCTGCTCATCGTGAAGCTCACCGGCCCGAAGGACTGACCCTGGAGCCCGTCAACGACGAGCGCCTCACGCGGCGCTCCCGCGCGCGGTGCCGGCGGAGGGAAGGCGGCCTCGAAGGGACGGCCGACGATCAGCTCCACGAGCGCAGCTTCCGTGGTCGAGCTCGCGTCGAACGTGCCCTGGCTCCGACCGTCGCGGAGGACCGTGATCCGATCGGCGATCTCGAGCACCTCGGGCAGGCGATGGCTGACGTACACGACGCCGACACCGCGTCGCTTGCAGGCCACGACGGTCCGATGGAGCGCCTCGACCTCATCGGGCCCGAGCGCCGTCGTGGGCTCGTCCAGGAGCAGCACCTTCGGGTCCGTGACCAGCGCCTTGGCGACCTCGAAGAGCTGACGATCGGCGAGGGTGAGTGTTCCGGCCGGGGCGTCCGGGAAGAGCTCGATGTCCAGGTCGAACTCCGCCAGCGCGCGCCGTGCCCACCGCTTCCGGTGCCGGAAGCGGGGCCGCTTGTCCGGGGGAGCCGCAAGGTACAGGTTGTTCTTGACCGGCTGGGCGAGGATCAGCGACGTGTCCTGATACGCCATCGCCAGACCGAGCCCCCGCGCTTCCGCCGGGGAGTCGCGGTGAAGGGGTTCGCCCCCGATCCGGACGGAGCCCAGATCGGGGTCCACGAACCCGCTGGCGATCCCGAGGAGGGTCGACTTGCCCGAGCCGTTCTCGCCGACGAGGGCATGCACCTCGCCGGCGCGGCAATCGAAGCTGACGTCGGTCAGCGCTCGAACCGCCCCGAACTGCCGGGACACGCCCCGCAGCTCGAGGACCACGTCCCCGGCAGCCGACCCTCCGATGGGATCGTCGATGCTCATCCCTCCGGGAACATGAGGGCGAGGACCGGGTCCGGGACGAGCGAGGTCCCCGACACCGTCGGGGTCACCCGGTCCGGATTGCAGTCCGCGTCCGTGACCTCCCGCATCACGTGCGGGACGACGATCTCGGCCGGCACCGCCCCACCCTGGAGGTTGACCATCGCCGCCGTGACGGCCGTCCGCGACTGGAAGTTGCCGCCGGCCGAGTACCAGATGTGGTAGTTCGGGGCATCTCGCTCCACCCAGTCGCAGAACAGCGTCTGCTCGTCGGTCCGGAGCGCGACGGTGAGGTCGTCGAGCGGGATCCCCAGCTCGTCGTAGGCCTGCAACGCCGTGTAGAGCCCGTCCGCGTACTCGTAGGCATACCCCTGGATATCCGGGTCGGTCGACAGCCAGCCGGTGACCGTCTGGAGCGCGACGTCGTTCAGCCAGTACGTGTCCGCCGGGGGTCCGACCAGCTCGATCCCGTCGTTCAGCGCCGGGGTGAGGCACTGCTGCCAGCCGAGGGACAGAGCGTTGCCGGGCGTCCCGCCCATGACCCCGATGGTTCCGGCGTCGATCCCGGTGTTGAGCACGTCGGCGAAGCTCTCGCCGAGGGCACACAGGTCCTCGCCGACGACGCTGAGGTAGTCCTCACCGGGGACGAGCGCACCCTCCTGACCGGGGAGCCCGACCCATCCCGCCGAGAACGGGATGTACGGGACCCCCGCCTCGTTGGCCGCGAGGATCGCATCGGCGATCGCCACGCCGGCGTCCGGGTAGCCGATGATGAAGTCCGCGCCCCGCTGGACGAGGAAGTTGATGTCACCGGCCGGTACGGCCGGGTCCTGATCCCACAGGGCCTGCGTCGAGACGATCGTGCCGATCTCCGGGTAGGTGAGCGCCTGGAGGATGGCCTCCATGTGGGTCACCCCACGCCACACGTTGAGGTGTCCGCCACCGTCCGCATAGCCCATGACGAGCTCGCCGCCGCTCCCCGTGTCGCACTCCTGGTTGTTCCAGCACTCCATCGCCGTGTCGATCGTGGCCTGGTCGAGCTCCTGGTCGGCTCGAGCGATCGAGGCGAGGACGAAGGGCTCGGTCACCTGGTCGATCGGGAGCCCCAGCGCCTTCTCCACCAACGCCGGATCGGCGTCGGTGCTCTCCCCGTAATCTGCCAACGGTCCTTCGCTCCCGGTGGTCGTGCCGGTCGTCGTTCCGCCGGTGGCGCCGGTGGTCGTGCCGTCGTCGTCGTCGCCACTGCTGCATGCCATGGCGACCAGCGCGAGCACCGCGACGACGACGACGATCTTGATTCGTTGCATGGTTCCTCCTGTCCGTGAGTCGCCGGCCTTCCCCGAACGCGGATCGGTGGGGTGTGTCAGATCTGCGTGCCTCCTTTCTCAGCCGGTCCCGTCGCCGGAACTGCCGATGGTCTGTGGCCTCGGGACCTGCGGCGGCTTCCGCTCACGCAGCACCTGCTCGACGCCCCGGATGATCCGATCCCCGGAGACCAGCATGCCGCCGATGATGACGAGGCCGAACACGACGAATTGGAGCGCAGTGCGCAGGCCCATGACCCGCATCATCTGGCTGAGCCCAGCGAGGAAGAACGCGGCCGCCCACGTCGACAGCGGGCTGGCCAATCCTCCGGTGAGCGAGGCTCCGCCGATGACGACGGCAGCGATCGGACCCAGGAGGTATGGGGCCCCGATCGTGGTGTTCGGTGTCCGCAGGAAGGACGCGAGGAGGATCCCGGCAACCCCGTAGAGGACCGCCGCCAGCACGTAGGCCGACACCTGGTACAGGTTCACGCGCAGCCCGGCGATCCACGACGCCGTGGGGTTGGCACCCACGACCTGGAACCTTCGGCCGGGCGTGGTGAACCGGAAGATGACGATCAGGGCGAGGGTCAGCGCGACACCCACCCAGAAGGTCCGCGTGATGCCGAGGAATCGCGAGGAGGTCCATTCCCTGAGCCCCTCCGGGACCGGGGTCTGGATGGCAACCCCCGTGTAGTACCGGAAGGCGAGTCCGGTCACGATCTGACCCACCGCCAACGTGACGATGAGGGCGTTGAGGCCGAGGCCCCCGATCAGGATCCCGTTGATCAACCCGACGAGCGCGGCCAGGACGAGCGCGACCCCGATGGCGGTCCAGATGCGTTCGTCGGACGCGTCTCCGACGCCCACGGTCACCACCGCCGCGAGGGTGAGGGTCCCCGGGACGCTCAGGTCGATGCCCCCGGTCATGATCACCAGCATCTGGCCGAGCGCGGTGATGGCGAGGAACGTCCCGAAGGGCGCGATCGCGCTCAGGCCCGGGGCGCGCAGGGTCGCCGGCGCCCAGATCGAGGCGACGAGGACGAGGAGAGCGATGGCGACGTACACCGGCAGGAATCGGGACGCCACCACGAACGAGGTGACGGCCGACGACGGAGCCTTGGCTTCGCTCATCTGTTGCCGCCCGGTGCGGCGCCGGCGGCGAGGCCGGCGGCGGCGACCACCCGCTCCCGGGCCACCGTCGCCAGGTTCCGCGCGCGTGGCACATCGGCGTCGAGGACGCCGTCCCGCACCAGGACACGTCCACCGGATAGGACCCAGTCGACGTTGGACGTGTCCATCCCCCACACCACCGCACCGATCGGGTCGTTGACCGGGTAGATGTTGGGACGATCGGTCCGAAGCACCACGACGTCGGCCTGCATGCCCGGCTCGAGGGATCCGGTCACCCGACCCAGACCGGCGACCCGGGCGCCCTCGACGGTGGCGAAGCGGAGGACGTCGCGGGTGCTCATCAGTCGGGGAAGACCGGCCTTCCCGGCCAGCTTGAGATCGAAGACGGTGGCGTGCTGCAACGAGATCGTCGCACGCATCTGGGCGAAGAGGTCGCCCGGGGTCACCCGTTCGTCGTCGATGCCCAGGCCCGGCCGGATGTCGCGGTCGATCAGCCGCTGGATCGGAGGCGGGCCCGAACCGCCCGCCATCTGGCTGGAGGGCGACAGCGACACCGCGGCTCCGGACGTCGCGATGGCATCGACATCCGTGTCGTCAAGCCGCGAGCAATGGACCAACGTCACGTCACCCCCCAGGAGCCCCCGCTCGGCGACGTCGGCGATCACCTCGGGCCCCGGCGTCTCCGAACCGGCGTGGGCGTGGACGCGCAACCTGAGCTCCCGGGCCAGCGCCCAGTCGCCGGCGAGTCCGCCGATGTCGGTTGGCCCAAGCTCACCGGACCCGAAGGCGATGGTGGTCGACGGTCCGGCGGCGTCGGTGAGGCGACCGAGGAGTTGTCGAGTCACGAGCCCGGCATCGTCGTGTCCCTGCGCTCGGTGGCGAGCGGCGTGGACGAACACGGTGCGCAGCCCGGCGTCGGCGTGGGCCTGGAGCGCGGCGTCCGAGAAACCGTCCACGATCTCGACGTCCGACCAGTCGACGACGGTGGTGATCCCCGCCTCGACCGCACCCAAGAGGCTGATCAGGGTGGCGGCATAGACGTCCTCGGGCTGATAGTGCTCGCCGAAGGCCGCCCCGGAGACCGATCCCTCCGCGCTCGTGGCAGGCTCCCCGAGATTCCGGAACAACGACTTCCACGCATGGCGGTGGGTATCGACGAAGCCGGGCATGACGATGGTGTCGGTCGCGTCGACCTGCTCGGCGTCGCGCGCCCGAAGCCCGGGGCCGACCTCGGCCACCCGGCCTTCGTCGATGAGGACGTCGGCCTGCGTGAAGTTGGGGGTCCGCGCACCCAGGGTGAGGACACATCCACCGCTGAGCAGGATCTTCGACGTCACGAGTCACCCCCGCGCTCGACCGATCCGCCGTCCGTCCTCGCAGACGCGGTCGTGCCCCTCACCGTTCAGGGACACTACACATGTTGCCTCAGGTTGGCGAGGGTGCCTGGCAGGGGGAGGAACGCTCAGTATCACTACACATCACCCGCCGAGATGCGGCCCTCTTCCGGGTGCGCGTATCATTCACCCTTAACGCCTTCGCGTACACCGACCCGAACGGAGGCCAGGGATGACGGACGAGTTCCCGGTCGCGACGACCCCGGCGCCCGGTCTCCACGGGGTGGACTGGGAGAACCGAGTCGACTTCGAGCGCCTCCGCAACCACCGCCTCGCTAGGGTGAAGGAGCAGCTGGACGCGACCGACCTCGGAGGGATCCTGCTCTTCGAGACGAGCAACATCCGTTACGCGACCAGCACCCACATCGGCTACTGGGCCTTCAACAAGGGCGAGCGGTATGCGCTCGTCACGCGGACCGGTCCACCGCGCATCTGGGACTTCGGCTCCGCAGCGAAGGCCCATCGGCTCCAGCTCCCGCAGTGGTACGACGAGACCACCTCGATCGGCGGCAACACCGGGCTGCAGGGGGCGATCGCACCGTTCGTGGGGCTGCAGCGCCGGGCGGCCGAGGAGATCCGTTCGGTCATGCGGGAAGACGGGGTCGGCGACCTGCCGCTTGGGGTGGACCTCGCCGAGACGTCGGTGTTCCTGGAGCTGCAGCGCGCCGGGATCGACGTTCGCGACGGGCAGCAGGTCATGATGCTCGCGCGCGAGATCAAGAGCCAGGACGAGCTCGTGCTGCTCACCCAGGCGTGCGCGATGGTCGACGGCGTCTACCAGAACATCTTCGAGTTCCTGAAGCCGGGCGTCCGCGAGAGCGAGGTGGTCGCCCTGGCGCACGCCCGCCTGTTCGAGATGGGCTCGGAGTTCGTGGAGGCGATCAACTCGATCGCGGGTGAGCGGTGCAGCCCCCACCCCCATGTCTTCTCCGACCGCCTCATCCGACCCGGCGATCAGGCCTACTTCGACATCATCCATGTGAACAACGGCTACCGGACCTGCTACTACCGGACGTTCGTGGTCGGCCGGGCGACCTCGGCGCAGCGCGACGCGTTCGCCCGCTCGCGTGAATGGATGGATGCGGCCATCGACCTCGTGAAGCCCGGGAACACGACGGATCAGATCGCGGCCGTCTGGCCCAAGGCGGAGGAGTTCGGGTTCACCGACGAGTTCGACGCGTTCGGCCTTCAGTTCGGTCACGGCGTGGGGGTCGGCCTGCACGAGCGACCGATCATCAGCCGCCTGAACTCGTTCGACGAGCCGATCGAGCTCAGGGAGGGGATGTTGTTCGCCCTCGAGACCTACTGCCCCGCCACGGATGGTCGATCCGCCGCTCGGATCGAGGAGGAGGTCATCGTGACGGCCGAGGGCCCGAAGGTGATCACCTTGTTCCCGTGCGAAGAGCTCATGGTTGCCAACGAGTACTGAGGCATCGGGATGAGCACGACGTCGCCGACCACGATCGACCGGGCGGTCCGCCTGGAGATGTATCGGATGATGCAGGAGGCCCGGCTCTTCGAGAAGCGGGCGCAGGATCTCTTCCTCGAGGGGCTCATCAAGGGCACGTCGCATCTGGCGCTCGGGCAGGAGGCGGTCGCGGCCGGCTTCGCCGCCGCGCTGCGGCCCGATGACCTGGTGTTCTGCACCTACCGCGGCCACGTACACACGCTGCTCCGTGGCGCGCCGATGGCGGCGTTGATGGCGGAGCTGATGGGCCGGACGACGGGTGTCTGCGGCGGCAAGGGTGGCTCCATGCACCTGACCGATGTCGCGCACGGCGCCATGGGCTCCTACGCGATCGTCGGGGCCCACATGCCGATCGCGGCCGGGGCCGCGTGGGCCGCCATGGAACGGGGCACCGGTCAGGTGGTCGTCTGCTTCTTCGGGGATGGGACGACGAACATCGGCGCCTTCCACGAGGCGTTGAACCTGGCGGTCGTCTGGCGGCTCCCCGTCGTGTACGTCTGCGAGAACAACCTCTACATGGAGTACACGCCGATCGGGCAGGTCACCGCCGTCGAACACCCCGCGGCCGACCGAGCCTCGGCGTACGGGCTCGAGCCCATCGTCGTCGACGGCAACGACGTGGACGACGTCCACGAGACGGCGGCTCGACTCGTCGCACGGGCGCGCGAGGGCGGCGGCCCCTCGCTGGTGGAGGCGAAGACGTACCGCCACGGCGGGCACTCGCGCGCCGACCCGGCCAAGTACCGGCCCGCGGAAGAGGTGAAGGAGTGGCTCGCCCGCGACCCGATCCCGAGCTACCGGGAACGGCTGCTCGCGTCGGGGATCGACCCGGCCACGATCGACCGCATCGAACACGACGCGCTCGAGCTGGTCGACCGCGCCACCGAGGAGGCCAAGGCCGGCCCCTTCCCGGATCCCTCCGCCCTGCTGACCGACCTCTGGGCCGACGGGGGGTCCGCGTGGCGGAGCTGACGTATCGCGAAGCCGTCACGCGCGCGATCGGCCAGGAGATGGAGCGCGATCCCAGCGTGTACTTCATCGGGGAGGACGTGGCGGCGGCCGGCGGCGTCTTCAAGACCACCGAGGGCCTGCTCGAACGTTTCGGCCCTGGCCGAGTCCGCGACACGCCGATCTCCGAGCAGGCGATCATCGGCGCCGTGATGGGGGCGGCGATGAACGGCCTGCGACCGGTGGCCGAGCTGATGTTCAGCGATTTCTTCGCGGTGTGCTGGGACCTGATCGCCAACCAGATCGCGAAGACCCGGTACATGACGAACGGGCAGGTGGCGCTGCCGCTCGTCATCCGAACGGCCAACGGGGGCGGCGTTCGCTTCGGCGCCCAGCATTCGCAGAGCGTCGAGGGGTGGGCGATGGCGATCCCCGGGCTCAAAGTGGTGGTGCCGTCGACCCCCGTCGACATGATCGGGCTGTTCGCGGCGGCCGTCCGAGATCCCGACCCCGTCATCGTCGTCGAGCCCAAGGTCCTGTACGCGAGCAAGGGCGAAGTCCCCGACGGCGAGATCGTCGACCGGCTCGGCTCTGCCAAGGTGGTGCGGTCGGGCAACGACGTCACGATCTGCGCGCTCGGCGCGATGGTTCCGAAGGCGCTCGAGGCCGCCGAGCGGCTGGCGTCGGATGGGATCGACGCGGAGGTGGTCGACGTGCGGTCGCTGGTCCCGCTGGACGCGACGACGATCCTGGACTCCGCGGCCAAGACCGGTCGCTTCGTCACCGTCGAGGAGAGCCCCCGCCTGTGCGGCTGGGGCGCGGAGGTCGCCTCGATCGTGGCCGAGGAGCGGTTCTTCGACCTGGATGGCCCGGTGGTGAGGATCACGACCCCGCACATCCCGTTGCCGGCGGCCGACGCGCTCGAGGATCTCGCGATCCCGTCGGCGACCTCCATCGCGGAAAGGGTGAGCGCCACGATGGGCTGAGGCCCGCGCGCCGTTCACGGTGCTGGGAGGCGGAAGGAGCGTCATGGCAGATCGGATCCTGCTCAAGGGTGGACACGTGCTCACGGTCGACCCTCGGCTGGGCGACATCCCGGGCGGGGACGTCCTGATCGAGGGCGACACGATCGCCCAGGTCGGAACGGACCTGAGCGCCGACGCCGAGGTGATCGAGGTCGCCGGTGACATCGTCATCCCCGGGTTCGTGGACTCGCACCGGCACACGTGGGAGACGGCGATCCGCAACTGCGCACCGAACGCCACGCTCGACGACTACTTCGTCGAGGTGCTGGACAGCTTCGCGCCGCTGTACCGGCCCGAGGACGTCTACGCGAGCAACCTCGCCGGGGCGCTCGAGTGCCTCAACGCCGGGATCACGACGCTGCTCGACTGGTCGCACATCAACAACACCCCGGAACATCCCGACGCGGCCGTGCGCGGGCTGCAGGAGGCCGGCATCCGAGCCGTCTACGCCTACGGGAGCGCGAACACCTCCCTGGCCGACTACTGGTTCAACAGCTCGATCGCGATCCCGCGCGACGACGTCGAGCGGATCAAGAGCACCTACTTCTCCTCGAACGAGGGGCTCCTCACGATGGCCCTCGCGACGCGCGGGCCCGGCTTCTGCCAGGACGGGGTCGTCCGGGACGAGTGGGGCATGGCGCGAGACCTCGGCATCCCGATCACGATCCACATCGCGATGGGCAAGCTCGCGGGCAAGTGGAGCATGGTGAAGCAGCTCGAGGGCCTGGGACTGCTCGGCGCGGACACGACCTACATCCACTCCTGCTA
>JBOGVL010000015.1:0-17010 GCA_050692535.1 Actinomycetota bacterium
GGTTCGAGGCGCGGAGGCGGGTGCCTGGGAGGGGAAGCCGACGCTCGTCCCGCGGCTCCCCGCCGAGACGGTGGGCGCGCCGAGTCCAGGTGGCCAGGCGGACGCGCGAGCGGGCTCCTTCTCGGCGTCCGCTTCCGAGCCGCCGAGGAGCGATCGCCCGCAGCGCGTACACCGGATGACCGAGTCTCGAAGCTCGGCCTCGCAGTACGGGCAGGCCTTCACTCCTGGGGTTTCGACCCAGGCGAGGCCGTGCTTGAGTCGCTCGGTCTACGACGCTGCAGGCACGAGCACGCCGGCCGCGAGCAGCTCCTCACAGAAGCTGGTCACATGCTCGTCGGAGAGCTCCGACCGCTCCGCGAGTGCCTTCGGCGGCGTGGCCTCGGCGAAGGCGGCCACCAGATCCTGCTCTCCGGTCCAGGCGATCGCGCGACGCTCGCCGGCGGGCGACCGGACCACGAGGACCACGAGGTCGTCGATGGCCTCGAGGCTGAGGCGCGCCTTTGGCGAGACCACCAGCCGGGCCTCGGGCGAGAGCGTCTCGTGACCGTTCCCGGAGAGACGCTCGACGACGCCCTCGTCGTCCTCGTGCCGGATAAGGCTCATGACGCGCTTACGCAGATCGGTCGGCATCGTGAGCGTTTCGGCCGAACGCTCGATCTTCTCGGCCTCGTCCGCGGCCACGTCCCGGTCGGCATGGCCGATGAGGGCGGCCCTGGTCTCCTTGAAGTACAGGCTCCGCGGATCCTTGCGGAGGTGGAGGGGCAGTGGGAATGACTCCAGCTGCCGGGCCAGCACGTAGTTCGGATGCGCGTGGGTGTTCCCCGTGGCGAGCGCGATGAACGCGTCGCGATTGGTGTCGGCGAAGACCGTCTCCTCCTCCTCGCCGAGTTGCTCCTGGGCCCGATTCATCCACATACCGACCTCGCGGTGCCCGTGGTACCAGTACCGGGCCATCTCCAGATAGTCGGAGTACGTGTCGAGGTAGAGGCCCTGATACCAGTCGTGGACGAGCTTCTCGGGGGCCGAGGTCGTCAGCAGGGTGTTGACGCCGACTGCGCACATCTTCGCGTACAGCACGCCGAGGAATACGCCAGAGGAGAGGATCGGGTCGACGAAGCACGAGGCGTCGCCCACGGCGAAGTATCCCGGGCCGGCCATCTCGTCGCTGCGGTACGACCAGTCCTTGATGGTGTGGAAGTCGCCCGTGAACTCCGCGTTCTGCAGGAGGTACTTCCACTCGTCCGTGGAGCGCACGTGGTCCAGGTAGAACTCCTCGAGGGCGGCCTTGCCGCCCGTCTCGGGAAGGTTCTTCCGTGGGGCCACGAAACCGACACTGATCTCTCGCCGGTCCGGATCCAGGTCGCCCTCGGGGCCGGGGTTGCCGAGCGGGATGAACCAGAGCCACCCGTCCTCCAGCATCTTGATGATGATGTTGTTCCGGTCGTGGGGCCGGATGTCGCCGCCGAGCTTCGCGGGTGCCGGGTGCTCGCCGGTCCAGTACCCGTACAGGCACATGTTCTTGAGCTCCTCGACCGGGACGCGGGTGGAGATCCGGTTGGCGACCACCGCCGCGAGGCCGGACGCGTCGACGGTGTACCGGGCGGTCGCGGAGCCCTCGGCGCCCTGCGCGTCGGTGAAGCGCACGCCGGTGACGCGCCCGTCCTCCTTGAGGACGTCGAGCACTCGGTGGCCCTGCCGCACGTCGACGCCGTTCTCCTCGACGTGGTCGAGCAGCAGCTTGTCGAAGACGGCGCGCTTGACCTGGTACGACGTCGGCCGTCCCGGGATCTCCTCGAAGCGGATGCACCACGGGTCCTCCGACTGCCCCCACATGAAGCAACCGCCCGACTTGACCGGGAAGTTGGCGGCGGCGAGCTTCTCCTCGAGACCGATCTCCGCCAGGATGTCGATCGTCGCCGCGATCATCGACTCGCCGATGTGGTGACGCGGGAAGAACTCGCGCTCCAACAGGAGCACCTTGTGACCCATCTTGTTCAGGAACCCAGCTACGGTCGACCCCGCGGGGCCGCCACCGATGACGATGACATCGAACTGTTCAGGCACGGGACACCCTCCAACGCCGTCGAGAGTTGAGGTACTGAAGGTACGAAATCGGAGACGTGGCTGGCATACGCCGTCTGGGCGAGGAGCCCTACCGAAGACGGCGTATCCGGTCGCCGGGAGGTCCTCGAGGACGAGAGATCCCAGGTCAGCCCGCGTCTCCGTCCTCGCGCCCCGGCGAGCGTAACATCCGCCCTGTGAAGCTGACGAAGCCCGGCGACGAAACCAAGTCGCGCTTCGACCGCCTGGCCGAGGCGTTCGCCGACCGCGGCGCCACGCGCGGCCAGATGTTCGGCATGCCGGTCCTCAAGCACCGCGGCAAGGTCTTCGCCGGGACCTTCGGCGACGCCATGACGTTCAAGCTCGGGCCCGAGGACCTCGAGCGGGCGCTCCGGGCCAGGGGCGTCGAGCCCTTCGAGCCGATGACCGGCCGGCGGATGAAGGAGTGGGTGCTGGTCCCCGTCGAACATTCGCGGGCGTGGTCCCGGCTCGCCGAGCAGGCGTTCGCCTACGCGCCGTAGCCCGGACGCGATGCGTGCGATCCTCGCCCTCGCGCTGGCCGTCGCCGTCCTGTGCTCGCCGGTCGTGGCGGCCGGCGGGGAGGATCCGTTCGAGGGTTCCGTGACGCGCTTGGACGACGAGACGCGGGCGTTGATGACCGGGAGCTCGTGGCACGAGGGATGCCCGGTCCCGCTGGAGAACCTCCGACTGGTCCGGGTCACGTACCGGGGGTTCGACGAGAAGGCGCATCGCGGCCGCCTGGTGGTCCATCGAGGGTGGGCGGACGAGATCCTCGAGGTCTTCCGCCGCCTGTACCGGCGCGGGTTCCCGATCCATCGCGTCCGGCTGGTCGACCGGTACGGCGCCGACGACCGCACCTCGATGCGTCACGACAACACCTCGGCGTTTAACTGCCGGTACATCGCGGGCACGACCACGTGGTCGCAGCACGCGTACGGCCGGGCGATCGACATCAATCCGGTTGAGAACCCGTACGTGGTCGGCACCTCCGTCTCGCCCCGGAAGGGCCGCCGCTTCGTCGACCGCGATCCCGTTCGGCGCGGGATGATCGTCGAACGTGACGTCGTCTGGCGCGCGTTCCACGAGATCGGCTGGGAGTGGGGCGGAACCTGGTCGTCCTCGAAGGACTACCAGCACTTCTCGGCCAACGGACACTGACCAACACGCACTCGAGCGGGGACCTGTCGGCCTGCCGACAGGACGGGCTCTCTACACTCGGCGTCTTCCATGGGGTTCTACGTTGCGATCTTCCGGCGCGGGGGCAGGGGCGAGCTCCTGTTCAGCTATCCGTCCATCACCGAGCTGCGGGACAGCCTCGGCATGTGCCCGCTGCGCTACGACGAGTCCGTCACCGTGTATCGCTTCGACTCGATCGACGCGGCCGGCGAGCTGGTGGACTCGAGCCAGTGGAAGCCGGTCTCGAGCTAGACGCTGGCCCGCAGCGAGAGCCCGTCCCGGTCGGTGACCACGATGACGCCGGGCTCCGTCCGGATGAACCCCGCGGCCTCGAGCCGCCCCAGGATCTGGTTCACGCTCTGGCGCGAGCCGCCCACCATCTGCGCGATGTGTCCCTGCGTGAGCTGGAGGTCGAGCTGCGGGGAGGACCCGCCCGGCCCCCTTCGCTCCGCCAGGAGCAGGAGCAGGCGGGCGACTCGGCCTTCGAGGTCGAGGAACAGGCACTCGACGGCCTGATGCGCGTAGCGCCGGAGCAGTGCGCCGAGCGCCTCGAGGGCGTGGCGCGCGAGCCCCGGCTCCCGGTCGAGGATCTCGGCCCACTTCGACCGCCCGATCCGCAGCATCGTGAGGGCTCGACCGCCTCGGCCGAGGCCGCGCGGCCGCCGGCGTCGAACAGGGCCATCTCGCCGAACGTCTGGTACGGCCCGACCAGCCCGATCGTCGTCTGCTCGCCGCCCCTTGCCTCCACGTAGATGCGGACGCTGCCCTCGGTGACGACGAAGAACGCGTCGGAGCGGTCGCCGTGACGGAAGATCGGGGCGCCGCCCGGGTACCGTGCCTCGTTGGCGATGGCGGCCACCCGCGCGAGGTCGTCGTCGGCCAGGCCGCCGAGCAGCTCGGTCTTGCCGAGAACCGCGATGACGCTCGCGGTCTCCATGCCCGGAGTCTAGGTTCTTCGGGTCCGGCCCGCGGCGCCCCCCGATCCGGGGTCGGACGGAACGCCGCGCCCGGCCCGGCCGTCGAGAACCCCGTGAAGATCGGTGCGATGAGCAGGACGCTCGGCACGCTCGTCGTCCTCTTCGCCGTCGGAGCTGCCTGCGCCGACGGCGGACCGGAGGACGGTGGGGCCGGGTCACGGGACGAGGGTCCGGCCTGGGTCCAGATCCCGCCGTCGCCGCTCACTCCCCGGTACGGTGCACACGCGTTCTGGGTGGGCGATCGGGTCGTCGTCGCGGGAGGGTTCGCCTCGGATCCGTGCCCACCGGGTGCCGACTGCGCGCTTCCTTCAGAACCCCCGCTGCGCGACGGGGCCGCGCTCGACCCGGCGACCGGACACTGGCGGTCCATCGCCGAGGCTCCCGTGCCGCTCGGATGGGTTTCCGGCGCCGTCCTCGGGAGCCGCGTGTATCTCTGGGTGGAGGAGTCCGGGGTGGGGAGTTCACGCGCGTTCCTCGCGTACCACGCCGAGGCGGATCGGTGGGAGGAGCTCCCCGCTCCGCCCGTCGGCGGGGATCACGGCTACGTGCTGGCGGCGGGCGGCGACCGGATCGTCGCGTATCAGGGCACGCAGGAGTCGGGCGTCCGCTCCGATCTCGCGTACGACACGGCGTCGGGGACGTGGAGCGAGGTGCCCGCCGACCCGCTGATCCCGTCGTTCGACCGCACGATGGTGTGGACGGATGCGGGGCTCGTGTTGATCGGCATCGAGAACGTGCCGCAGCCGGGCTCCGAGGGGCCGGCGCTGTACCGGGCGGCGGTGCTCGATCTCGAATCGCGGTCGTGGCGCCGCCTGGCGGACTCGGAGGTGACCGGGTACGACCCCTCGTGGTTCTGGTCGGGCGGCTTCGTGGTCAACCCGACGCTCGGTACGTCCGACGGCGGCGGCGTGGGGAGCTGGGGTCGCGCCTATCCGCACGGCGGGATTCTCGACCCGATCCGGGGCGCCTGGTTGCCGCTGCCCGATCCGCCGCCGCCGGGCGAACCCTTCCCCTTCGTCGCGACCGGCGGGGGAGAGTATGTCGCGTCGTTCTCGGGATGGGCGCTCCACGTTCCCACCGGGACCTGGCTCGAGCTGCCTCCGCCGCCCGGCGTGGCGCACGAGGGTCCGGCGATCGCGTGGGCCGGCGACGGGCTCTTCGTGTGGGGCGGCGTTCGGTGGAACGGGGCGGAGCCGAAGCTCCTAAGCGACGGCTGGCTCTGGGAGCCGAGTTCGACCTCGACACCATCTTCCGCGTGATGATGGTTGGGGCGGAGGCAGGGACCGCGTCCGGCCGTGCGCTCCGGCCGCGGGACTGGTGATCCGAGGTTCAGGTTGGGTGGTCCCACGAGACTGGAGATCGCGCGCCGGGGAGGACTCGAACCTCCGACCCGCTGCTTAGAAGGCAGCCGCTCTGTCCACTGAGCTACCGGCGCTGATCTACCTGCGGAAACGTGCTCCCGGCCGATGGCACACCGCAATCACAGATGATAACCTCCTCCGGAGACGAGCACGTCTGGAGGCCTCCGAAAGGGGTCATCGGCATGGCCGGTCGCCGTTCCACAGGTCGCACGGACGCAAGTGTAGGCGACCTGGAGGGGCTCACCGCGTCGTTCCACCGGCACCTTCGCGCGACGAACCTATCGCCCCGAACGATCGACACCTACACCGAGGCATGTGAGGGGCTCCGGCGATTCCTGATCGAGCGTGGGATGCCCACGCGGGTCGGCGCGATCCGCCGCGAGCACGTCGAGGCATTCATCGAGGACCAGCTGGCTCGATGGAAGCCGGCGACGGCGAACAACCGGTACCGCGCGCTCCAGCAGCTGTTCCGTTTCCTGGTCGACGACGGCGAGATCGCCGAGTCGCCGATGTCGCGGATGCGGCCGCCCAAGGTGCCGGAGTCCATGCCCGCGGTCCTCAGCGACAAGGAGCTCCGAGCCCTGCTGGCGGCCTGCGAGGGGACGACGTTCGAGGATCGGCGGGACATGGCGATCATCCGCGTGCTGATCGACACGGGGGCGCGGGTGGCTGAATTGGCCGGGCTGACGCTCGAAGGGGAGAGCATCGTTGACCTTGACCAGGGGGCCATGACGGTGCTGGGGAAGGGCCGGCGGATCCGCATTCTCCCGATTGGTGCGAAGGCTGTCCGCGCGCTCGATCGATATCTCCGAGCCCGAGCGAGCCATCCCTACGCAGTCGAGCCGTGGTTGTGGCTGGGGCAGAAGGGACGCATGACCGACTCGGGGATCCGACAGATGCTCGAGCGCAGGGGCGAGGAGGCCGGAATCGGAAAGGTCAACCCGCACCGGTTCCGCCACACGTTCGCCCACCGCTGGCTCGCCGCCGGCGGCAGCGAGAGCGACCTCATGCGGCTGACGGGTTGGCGCTCGCGCACGATGCTGACGCGCTACGCGGCGAGCGCGGCCGCCGAGCGCGCCATGGCGGCGCATCGGCGTCTCGCGCCGGGCGATCGACTGTAGAGGCGCCCACCCCCGGGTTGATGAGATCCTCAGTCCATCGGAGGCGTGAACGCTCCCCGCAGCGGACGGACTCCCGTGTAGAACCAGACGAGCTTCCGATGGAGCTGTTGAGCTCCCTCAAGGGCGAGTTGGGTGACGCGCTGGTCCACGATCATGTCGTGATGCAGCGTGATCGGCATGTAGAGCAGCGCCAGACTTTCGGGGAAGTCGAGCTCGCCGTTGGCTGGCAGATACATGTACGAGATGAGCTCGTCGTACTTCCGTAGCATCCCGAGGCGCCCGCCGTCGAGGGCGAGGGTCTGTACAAGACCTTCATCGAGCGGCATCACCGGGACGAGTGTCCGGACCGGGTGCGCGTAGGCGGCATCGCCGTCCGTCGCTCCCTGGGCTCGCATGTTGCACGTCGGCGTGATTAGCATCGCGCGCCCGTAGTCGAGTGGACCCGAGAGGAACTGCCGTGTGCCTCCGTACTGCGGGTCCTGGACGATCTCGGTCGCGGGCGTGGGGTAGGCGAGGGGGACATCTACGAAGATGTCCCCCTGGCTTAGCAGCTCAAGCCGCTTCTCGTAGTAAGCGCCGTCGGACGGTCGCTCTTCTCGAGTGTCCGACTCAGCCACGCCGCGATACTAGTCGTGCGGCGTGGGCGCTTCTTCAGATCGTGTCGCGGTTAATGACGTCCGACGGGAAGGCGACCTTCGGCTCCACGACCGGGCCGGTGTCGGCGGGGGCAAGCTGGGCGAGCATCTCCTTCTTCATCCGCTCGACCTGTGCCATGTCGAACCGGCGGTAGCCCGACACCGGGAGGCGGATAGCCTTCAGCACGCCGCGCGCCTCCCAGTTCCGGATGGTGTTCTCGTGGACGCCGATCTCCCGTGCGACGGCACGCACCGTCAGCATCCGTTCCGGCAACGCAGCCATGGCTCCTCCTTCCTCACAAGCCGGACCTTACGTCGTCCCTGGCGAGTTTGTCAACTCTGTGCACCTTGTGGACTCTGTAAACCTTACCTCGGCCTGAGGGGCTGAAACTTGAGGCCCGATGGGCAGGAAGTCGCCCAGTTCGGCAGACGGGCTGTTGCCGCCCTCATCCAGGTTCCTATACTGTCCTCCATGAGACGCTACGTTCCTGGCCTAATGGCCCGGAACCTGGCTGAAAGGAGGCGGAAGATGGCGGACCTGGCGAGCAAGGACGACTTCGCCGCGGTCGGCGAGGCGGTGATCGCCCTCCTGCGCAGGGCACTGCCGTTCGTGCAGCAGTCTGTCGGCGGGGTCGTCTTGCCGGGGGCAGAGGAGACCGTCTACGTCCAGGGCCAGGGAGAGTGGACGCAGGGGATGGTCCAGCGCCTCAAGGAGGCGCTGACCTACCCCGCACCCGTGACCCTGCTGGACATGACCGCCGCGACACCCGATCAGACGGTGAAGTTCACCGACCTGTGCGAGCGAGCCGGTCTGCCCCCCAAGCAGGTCGCCGCGGAGCTCGGAGCGATGAGCAAGCTGTCCCGGAAGCTCTTCGACGGCGAGAAGATCTGGCCCATCAGGTGGTGGCAGGACTCCTCGGACAACATCACCCGCTATGTGATGCAGCGGCGCATCGCCGAGTGGTGGCGCCAGGCCTAGGCCGGGCTCATCGAAGACAGAGACCCGGGCTTCTTGAGCCCGGGTCTTCGTCTTCCCTGACTGGCCAGAGCGGAGCGTCAGACTGACAGCCCTGGGTTTGTGTCGGCAGACCCCGAGAAATCAGCACGACACAAATCCAGCTGGTCGGTAGGGCGCGAGGCCCAGGTACTGAAACGCGAGCGGCAGGCCCCAGACCAACGGCGTCGTGGAGCGGGTGCAGGAGACGATCCTGCAGGAGTGCTGGAAGCCCGCCTTCGCCCGCTACCTGATCCCCAAGTACACCGGGCTCCGGCTGGACCTGGACCGCTACCTCACCTACTACAACACCGACAGGGCCCACACCGGACGATGGACGAAGGGCCGGACACCCGAGGAGGTCATAGGGAAGGTGAAGATGTGGTCTCGCTAAGGCCGATGCGTCGCCAGAACTCGGTGACAGGACAGATTAGGCCTCACGAGCCTCGTGGGTGAGGTCGCAGGCCGAGCTGCTCGTCACAGCCCGCAGGGACCATTCTCATCGGCCGAGGTCGGGGCCGGGCTCGCAAGATCCAGCCCAGCAGCTCGTTCTTCTCACCACCGTTCTTCGGCTTCGCGTTGGAGAGCTCGATCTCGCTCCCGCTTCAGATACCCGATCACTTCACTCGCCCACGTCCTCACTTCTGCGGGCTCATCTGCTCGAAGCCAACCCTCAAGCTGCTGAATCTGGTCCAGGAGGTGCGCCGACTCGGGACCAGTCCATGACCCGCTGCGGAACTCCATAGCAAGGTCGCTCTTCACGTCCGGATCGTCTCCGAACGTCTTCAGTAGGTGCCGAGCAAGCTCTGTCGGTGCAGCCTGACCCGGATCAGTGATTGACGCCACCAGTCGGGCTCTCTCGCGCGAGCCACCGATCCAGTCACAGATCACTTCCACCGACACCGCGCTAGTGAACCAGCCCGAAAGTGACATGGACATGCGCCAGTGTCCTTCCTCTATGCGTCGGCCCACTTCAGCCCATATCTCGTCGGGTTTGCGTCGCGCCGCCTCCGTGAGAAGCTCCCCCTCGTCGTGATGGCCAAGACCAATGAGTTCACCCTCGTCGACGAGGTCGAGAATCACGAGCGCGACTTCGACGGGATCCGTTTCAAGAAACCTCTTCGCGAGCGTTGACCAATCCCATCGGGCGTTCGCGAGGTCTCGGTACTCGATTCGGCGCTTGAGCAGTTCGAACACCCGGAGCCGGAGCGGGTCCGGGATCGTCTTGTCGGGGTGGAGCCACAACGCGAGCCAGTCGATGACGGCGTTGTAGCCCTGCTG
Source organism: Actinomycetota bacterium (assembly GCA_050692535.1). Classification (GTDB taxonomy): domain Bacteria; phylum Actinomycetota; class UBA4738; order UBA4738; family HRBIN12; genus CALGFI01. The sequence goes on from JBOGVL010000015.1 coordinate 9,628, forward strand.
AGAATCGACTCGGGGCAGCCATTCGTTCATCAGACGCTCGAGTTCGTCTTCGCTGAAGTTCCCTTGCCACCCGAACAAGCCATAGGCGCCTTCGCCGACGGGAAGCTGTCCCATGAGCTCGAACACGCGCTCTTTGGCACGGATGCTGACCGGTCCACGGATGGTGATAGCCAGCACCTCGGCGGGCTTCAAGGTCTGTGCTGTCTTGCTGTCCAGCAACTCATCGAAGCTGTGCTCCTTGCCCGCCTCTACCTGGCCCGACAAGTACCCCGCCAGCGCGGGGAGGTTCCTGTCAACCACTGGCACGAGCCGAGGTCGAAGATCGCCAATCTCATCCTCATGTGCGGCAAGTCCGTGGCCGAGGAACCAGCTGCTTTGGAAGGGCTCCGTGGCCAGCCATCCGAGGACTTCGTCCGCTCCACCTGTCGCCACGACTTCATCCACAGCAGCATCGAAACGAGCGCGAAGGTCGCCGTCCTGCAGGTCCCAAGGCTCAACGGTCAGCAGGGTGCGGAGCTCGTCAATCAGTCGTCGCCCTGGTAGCGCATCAACAAGCTGATCGAGTCCAGACGCAATGCCGCGTTCCGTACGTTGCATCATTCCGCGGAGCCTCTCGACCTCTTGCCACAACTTCTCCTGAGCGCCGCTGGGGAGCTCCGCAAGGATCGAGATCAGCTTCTGGCTCACCACGGGAACATCGATTAGCGGAAGCACCGCATCGATCAGCGTGTCCGATGCCGACTTCGCATTATCCGCCGACTCATCCGAGCTCAGCTCGCCCAGGATGTCGAGTAGGGCTGAACGGTATTCAGCCATCTCCTCCCACGACTGAACTCCTCCTCGACGGTCTACATAGGCTCCGCCCTGCAATTCGCCTGAGACGCCAACCGTCTCGTATGGATGGAGTGCCGAGCCGCACGCCTTGATCACCAGTCCACGAATCTCATCAGAGGCGGAGCGCGACCGTTCAGCTAGATATGAGATCCGTTCGTCTGGCAGGGCGGCTGTGGCCGGCAGGGCAACTCCAAACAATGCCACCCATGTTCCAGTCGCGTTGTTGCCGTAGTTCTCGTTCTCTGCCAACGCCAGCCGTAGGAGACTATCGGCGGCCCTTTCGAACGTCGTCCGATGCCAGGCAAGCTTCTCGAGCGTCCATACGAGGTCCCGGCGCGACCTCGTTTGAGCACGAAGCTCCTCAAGAGATGCCTCCTGAATCCTCGGACCTAGGTAGTCCATAGTCTCTTCGGGGGCAACGATGGCAAGTTGGGTTAGGAACCTCCCCAACTCATGTTCCTCGATCGACGCCAGCGTTCCGAACAGTCCGTGGGAGCCGAGGAGGGTCACTAGAACGCGGCGCGCGGGTTCGTATCGCCCCAGATCACCGGCCCGTGTGAGGAGCGAGAGGGTCATCTCTCGATCGAGACCGGGCAGTAGCTCGTTAACGATCCTCTCTCCGAATCCGCTCCAGGCATCAGCAGCCAGCACTACTGCAAGAGGATGGGGTGCAATCGCACGGTATCGGCCTTGCCGAACCATCAAGCCGCGGTGTTCCATCTCTTGACCGACTTCACGAAGCTCTCGCACATCGACATCCGCGAAGGTGGCGAGCCGTTCCATCTGGTGGCCGAGGTCACCCTCCCATCCGACTCGCTCAAAGAGTGCTAGTAGCGTCGCCAAGAAAAAAGGGCGCCCCTCCGGCATCAGGACTCTCGTGATCTCCTCAAGGTCGTTTCTTCGGACCAAGTCCGCAGCCTGGGCCGGCCCGAGTTCGAGAAGGCGCTCGACCAGCACAATCGCGAACCGGACATTGCCGGCACATTGACCGCTGACAAGTCGTCGCGCCTCGACCGAAAGCTGTGGATAGTTCTCCTTGAGAAAGCCCTCCACGTCGGATGGCTGCATCGCGGTTACGTGCAGTACCGGCGCAAGTAGTGCATGTGTGTCCGGCTCGCCGATTGTGACCAGTCTCAACATCGAAGTACTCGGCAGTCGCTCAGCGACCTTGTCGTGTCGCCGGCCAGGACACTCGTCGACCACCAGAATCACACTGCGTTCGGGACCTAGGACGTGGCCGAGGACTTCGTCTGAGAGCGACTCAGCGTCGGCGACATACGCAACCAGGGGACTCAGGCCATCTGACCGCAGAGCCTCCATTACAAGCCGGGTCTTCCCGATGCCAGACGGGCCGTCTACGTGGATCTCGCCCTTGGTACTGTCCTCAACCGTTTCTCGGATCGTTTCGATGTGGCGAGTTCTGTCCTCAGTACCCATCCAGTGGAGCTGGTGGCGCCTAGAGGAGGCCCACCTTGCGAAGTCGATCAAGCCACCGCCAGGTCCACCAAGCAGTGGACTCACGGCTAACGAGGGAAAGCGTGACGCCCATCTAGCAAGCGTGTTGGCGTCATAGACACGGATCCGGTGAGGATCGTCGTGTTGGAGAAGCCCAAGTTCAATCAGCTTCGTTGCGATCCGACCGCGACGGTCGTGGATCTGCTGGTCATTCAGATCGGCCCCGAGAGCGAGTACGTAGGAGCCGCCTTGGCGGATGTACTCGTGCGCCCACAGGGCACCGTCGATTTCGTCGGCACACGCCTGAGGGCCAAGGTCGCTACGCTTGAACTGCCAGGCCGAATCGCCCGGGGGAATCCAGTTAGTCTCCTCCGCGCTGCGGAGTGCAGCATCAACCCCGCCGTCTGGCGTCGTTTCCTTCATGGTCACGGCGAGTTGATGTCCGGCCAGACCTCCCGATGCTGCCTCGGCTTCCAGGAGGCGATTCACGAACTCAGTAAAACGCACCTTGAGGCTCTCCACTTGAGACGCCGCAACACCGAATGGACCCAAGGCGCTCCTCTCGACGTTTCCCGGGCTGCGTGCGGTCGTGACGTAAGTATGCGGTTCGGTCCTTGTCAAGCAGACGACATAGGACGGCGGCCGGGCGCTGGCCGTGCTATCGGCGAATCACGCAAACCACAGGCGCTACCGCGTCTCGTCCAGGTCCAGAAGACCATCGTGGAAATGGGGATGGGCGGAACGCGGGTCTTGCGACCATCATCTCTACGACCGGCGGGCCAACGAGCCGGGGACACACGAACCCGCCCGTTCATCAGGTTGACGATCTCAGCGGATAAGTGCGACCGTTTCGCTCCCGTCTGAGGTGCGTTTCCGCGGGTCAGCGCACCGTTTTGAGCCTCACACTTAGAAGGCAGCCGCTCTGTCCACTGAGCTACCGGCGCTCGTGATCTGAATGTTTGCTGTTCTGACCCTCCGCGTATAGCACATTGCGGCTTCCATGACCTTGTTCCGAGCATCCATAGCCCGCGTAGTTGCGCGAGTTCGTCGACTCGGCGGCTGGGATCATTGGTCTTTGCGTTTCGTGGTCTCAAACCTTTGGCTCGAGCAGCCCTTGCAGCTTCATTTCCTCCAGCGGCTCAGGCAGCCGATGGAAGAAGGGGAAAGCCCACCGGAAGAGCCTGAGAAAGGGCTTCCTGCACCAGCAGTCCGGATAGCACATGCAGGCGATCATTCCTGCCGCCTCCTCGGCAAGCCCGATCAGAGCCAGCGCCAAGTAGCCGAGGACCAGCCAGGGGAAGATTCGCTTCATCCCTTTCAACCTACGAGGCCTGGGTCATTCGGTCAACGAAGGCTCACCGCCGATCCACGCTAAAGGCAGGATTCAAGAAGTCCGAAGTCCTTATCGCGAGGACGCAACCGAGGGAGAGCGACGTGGGTATCCGCACGGACGGGCAAAGGATCCGAGCCCTGATCTGTTGCGGGGCGATCGCGCTCATCGCGATCGTGGGCTACGTGGACAGTCATGTGCCAATGATCGCATTCTCGATCTTCTATCTCGTTCCAGTCTTCCTGGCTTCCTGGTACGTGGGTCGCACTGCCGGAATTGTCATGGCCGTCGCCTCTGCCGCGTTCGGCTTGGCTGCCGACCTCTTTTCGGCTCACGACCCGGAGGCGTATGCGTACGCAAACAGCGGCTTGAGGCTGGTGCTCTTGACGGTTGTCGCAATCACGTTCTCGCGCCTCCGCCAAGCGATCACCCGCGAACGCGAGATCGCGGAGCTCGAACACAAGACGGCGGACGCGCGGGGCGACATCATGCGCACCGTGGCACTCAATGCACAGAAACCCCTCGGCGATATCACCGCCAGAGTGGTCGACCTCGGGTGGGGCCTCTCCGACTCGGAAGCTGACAGACGCCAAATCGTCAATGAGCTGGCCCGTGCCAGTGAGAAGCTCTCCAAGCTCGTCGATCAACTCCGTGAGCAAGAGGAACCGGTTCAGCTGTCGGACTCGTCGGCTCCGCAAGCTTCCTAGGAGGCCTTACAGGCTCTCCAGGATCGCGGCGACGAGCATGGCGCAGGCCGGCGGATTCTGCACCAGGTCGATGAGCAGCTCGGCGAAGAAGCGGGTCCGCTCGTTCTCGTAGAGCTTGCCGATGGCCTGAGCGCGTTCCTCGTCGGGAAGGGTCACGACCTGAACGGTGAGCGCCTTGACGGGCAACGGCAGTGTCGCGACAGCTGCTTGAAGTGCGCGCTCGGCTCCAAACATGCCCACAAGTGGAGATTCTGCCCGCTTTGGCGCGAATGAAACGGCTGCACCGCTGACTCGAGATGTGGCGCGGGGCTCGGTTCCCAATGGTTGGGAGCACGCCAATGCCCGCACCAGCGAACAGTCCGACCGCAGGGTGCAGTCAAGGTGAATGACGAATCGATCCCACTCATCACCTACAAGAGCTCGTGACGGAGCATCTTCCCCGGATGGTGTTGCGGCGAGCGCCCGAGGACTACAACAAGCACTCGGTCAACGGTCGCGTCGTCTCGGACGATGCACCGCGTAGTGGTTCGTGGCGGTCAAGTTGCGCGTCGGCACATTCGAGCCAGGTTTTTGAGCGGCGAGAGAGGGTGGGTCGCTCGACCGCCAGGCTTGGGGGACCCGGTCGTATGCGAGTCAATCGACCCACCAGGTTGCCCCCTGGCCAGAGAGTGGGAGGCGGCAGCTAGCGCCTGGATACCCGCACCCCGCCAGGCGGAACGCGCTATGCTCCCGCCTCATGCCAAGGGTCGTGAGACGGGCCGAAGCGCGACGTGGCCTCATCGAGAGGTTCGTCGCCATCATCGACGATGACCGGAGCCTGACTCTGGAAACCAATGTTCAGGAGGCGATTCTTCATCTCCCGGATGAGGAGCAAGGAGAGGCGAGAATCCTCCTGCAGCAAGCTGAGATCGATGGCGAGCGTTTCCGCCTGCGGGAGCTGTTTACGAAGGACCCGAACACCTACTAGCAACCTCGCGAGCGGCGGACCTGCCGGCTGCGTAGGGGCTATCCGTGGCCGCCACGCCGAGCCTTCAAGGTCATCCCGGCCGCCGCGTGGAAGCGGCTCAAGGAGAGGGACGGGCTAGAGGTTGGGCCAGAGCCTTGGAATGTCCATCAGCGCCACGAAGATGGTGAACGCGGGAATTGCCAGCAGCGCCCGGGGCGGCCACTCCCAGTCTTCCGGCTCGACCTGCAGAGACTTGACCGTCCCACTTGGACTTGTCACGTGCCACGCCATTGCTCCGTAGTCCCACCTGAGATCCCACCAGCCAGCGTCCCGTTTGAACGCCCGAAAGCACACCTCCGGCTTGTGCTTGTGGCAGCGTTCTACGGTGTCATCGCTGGGAAGCCGCTCGGCCATCTCCGCCGACATACCCGTGGAGTCACGGAATGAGTCACTGTGACCACACGCGTTTCCTCACGTGGCAGTCCGTGTGGAAGCGGCTCAAATAGGCTCTGTCCGCCGAGCTACGGGCGATCGTGACCTGCAAAAACACCGGATGAGAGCTTTGCACACCGCTGGGACGGATGCCGACCCCTTCTCTGGGGTAAGGACGCTTGGGATACTGAAACCCTTGTCCGAGCGAGAGCGATGAACGACCGCCATGCGTTGGTGCGCCTGTGGGATCGGGTCCTCGAGGGCTCCGAGAGGGCGTGGGACTTCGTCCTCGACGGCTCCGAGGGCGCGAGGGAGCGCGTGAGCGACGCTATCGCGAGCGTGCGAGACGTCCTGTATGACGGCTGGGTGGCCGTCCTCGGCCGGCTCGCCGGACTCGGGAGAGTGGCGGCCACGGCGTCGGTGGTCGTGGCGATCGGCCTCGGGGTGGTCGTGTTGCGCTTCGCCGCGTCGAGCGGCGGCGAGCCGTCGCTCCCTCCGCGGCCGGCTCCGATCCTGCGGTCGCCGGTCTCGCTGCCTCCGGCGGAACCACATCCCGCGCCGTCGTTGCTCCACGATCAATAGCGACGAGCCTGCGAACGGTAGGTCGAGCGCTTAGCCTTCGAGGATCTGGCGCTTCTGCGCCCGGAACTCCTCGTCGGTGAGCACGTCCTGCTCCTTGAGCCGGGCGAGCCGCTCGAGCCGCGCGACGCGCTCGTCGACCTCCTCGCCCGCGGCCGGCGGCGGAGGAGGCGACGCCCCGGCGGACGACGTCTGCGCGGCGATCGCGTCGGGATCGATGCCGAGCGTCCGCAGCCGCGCCTTCTGTTCCTCCGAGAGCTGCGACAGGTCCCTGCCCGACAGGTTCACGACCATCGAGGCCGAGGCCGCGGCGCCCTCGCCGCGCATCATGGCGGCCAGGTTCTCGGCGTTCTCGCGCGAGCGATCCTTCGAGGACCGCACCTCGTCCCACTTGATGTTCACGTTCTGCGGATCCGAGCGATCGATCGTGACCGGCAGCACCATGCCGGGCATCGGCCACCGGTCGCGGTGGACCAGGCCGCTGAACGAGACGGCCGTCGCCGGCACGTCCTCCGCCTGCACGACGAGCTGCAGGTTGCACGTCTGGAAGATGCCGCGACCGCGGTTGGCGGAGGCGGAGACGACCTGGGCGGTGCCGCGGACCGGGTCGTCCATCCCACCGCCGCCCGAGAGGAGGTCCTTCAGGCCCATGAGGACGCGGAGCCTACCCGCAGCGACGGGGGCCGGGTACCGGGGGAGCGGCCTACAGCGCCGGTGAGCGGTCGCTCCCGGGCCGGCGCGCGGATCCGTGGGTTTCTCGGCAGCCCAACGCAGGGCCGGCCACGCCGGATTCGCCTCTTCCGTCCGGGGTACCGTGTACGGCGACGCTGGATGAGATTGCCAGGGAGGCACGAGCGATCGCGACGACACAGGACCGGCCGCGTGCGGCGCAACGACGAGGACCCACCTCGGCCGAGGCGAGCCGCGTCGTCGTTGAGGGGGTCTGGCCAGAGATCGACGCCGGCCGCTTCCCGATCAAGCGCACGCCGACCGAGGAGGTGTGGGTCGAGGCCGACGTGTTCGCCGACGGTCACGACCTCGTGGCCGCGGCGCTCCGGTACCGCGGGCCCGACGAAGTCGGCTGGCGCGAGGTGCCGATG
>JBOGVL010000016.1:0-16979 GCA_050692535.1 Actinomycetota bacterium
GATGGGCAGGGTCGAGCGGCTCCGCCGCGGCCGAACCGGGTCACGCCTCGCGCGCGCCCTGGTTCCGAACCCCCACGTTCGCGTCACGCTGGTGCGCGACCATCCCGAGACGCACGACGATCTCTCCGCCGGCGACGGCTCCGTGGCCCGCCGCCTCCTTCCACGCGCGCGTCACCGCGTCGTCGTCCTCGTCGACAGGCCGGACCGCGCGGCCCTCCAGGCCGTCCGATACGCCCTCAGCCTCGGGGCGGACGAGGTCCTGGCGGTGCACGCCGCCGTCGACCCGGACGTGCAGGACGAGCTGACCGAGCGGTGGATGGATCTCCGGATCCCGGTGGCCCTCGATCTGGTCGAATGCTGGGACCGAGACGTCGCCCGCTCGGTCGAGCGGTACGTGGTCGACCTGATGGGGCCGCGGACCGAGGTCACCGTCGTGGTCCCCCGGAGGGACTTCGCCCGTCTGGCGCACCGGCTGCTGCACGATCGAACGAGCCGATCGATCGCTCGTGTCCTCGGACGCTACGAGCACGTCGACGTCGCGGTCGTCCCGTACTTCTTCGGCAAGGACGCCGTCGCGACGTCCCGGCCGCTGGCGGACCCGACCACGAACCTTGACGGGTCGCGCTAGGCTACGTGGCCGTGCGCGTGATCATCATCGGCTGCGGCCGCGTGGGGATCCTCCTCACGCAGGAGCTCGTCAAGGCGGGTCACGACGTGACGGTGATCGACAAGAACCCGTCGGCGTTCGTCCGGCTCCCTCCGGGGTTCGACGCGCGCACCGTGGTGGGGCTCGGGTTCGACCGCGACGTGCTGGAGGACGCCGGGATCAAGGAGGCGGACGCGTTCCTGGCGGTATCGAGCGGGGACAACTCGAACATCCTCTCCGCCCGCGTCGCTCGCGAGCACTACCACGTGCCCAAGGTCATCGCCCGCATCTACGACCCGATGCGAGCCGACATCTATGAGCGGTTGAACATCCCGACGGTGTCGACGACGCGATGGGGCGTCAAGCAGATGATGATGATGCTCACGCACCCCCGAGAGGAGATCAAGGAGACCCTCGCGGCGGGCGATCTCTTCCGGATGCGTGTCGAGATCCCGCCGCATCTGGTCGGCAAGCCCGTGTCGGCCCTGGCGGTCGAGGGCCAGATCCTCGTGGCCGGCGTCGACCGCGGCGGGAAGGGGTTCATCCCGGTCGCCTCCAGCACGTTCCAGGAGGGCGACTACGCGGCGGTCATCGTGCAGAAGGACGCGCTCGAAACCCTGGACCAGCTCCTGATTCCCGCCGCGGAGCATTGAATGCGGGTCGTGATCAGCGGCGCGGGCGCGGTCGGGCGGCACCTCGCGTCCGACCTCGCGGGCCGTGGACACAGCGTGACCTTGATCGAGCAGAAGCCCGACGTCCTCGAGACCGCGAAGGAATGGGCGCCCGACGTCGATCTGATGCTCGGCGACGCCTGCGAGCCATGGGTGCTCGAGAAGGCCCAGCTGAACACCGCCGACGTCGTGGTCGCAGCAACGGGCGACGATGAGGACAACCTCGTGACCTCGCTGCTCGCCAAGCAGGAGTACGGGGTGCCTCGTGTCCTCGCCCGCGTGAACCATCCCCGAAACGAATGGCTGTTCAACGAGCAGTGGGGAGTCGACGCCGCCGTGTCGCCTCCCCACATCCTCACCGCGATGGTCGAGGAGGAGGTAACCGTCGGGGACCTCGTGCGGCTCTTGCCGTTGGAGCACGGGCGGATCTCGATCGTCGAGCTGACGGTCCCCGGCGACTCGCCCACGGCGGGCCGGCCCCTCTACGAGCTGCGCCTGCCGACCGATGCCGCAATCGTCGCGATCATCCGCGAAGGCCACGTCGTGATCCCGGCGCCGGAGACGGTGATCGCGGATGGCGACGAGGTGATCGCCCTCACGGCGCCGGAGTTCGAGCCGGCCCTTCGCTCCGCCATCCTCGGCGACACCCTCTAGCTCGCACGGCTTCGCATCCCGGCGTCCCGTTCGCTCGCTCCCGACTGCGCCGCATATCGGTACCCGACGCCGGGATCCTGGTTCCGGGGACGTCGTCTCCTCCGGCTCAGGCGGAGAACTCGAACAGCGGGTTCACGAGGCGACGCTCCCCTCGCTGCTCGGCCACCAGCCCCTCCACCACCAAACGCGTCCCGAGGTTAAGGCCGTGGATCGAGCGGCGCCCCATCCATACCGCCGTGACCTCCCCCGTCCCGTCGTACAACACGGCCTCGAGGGACTCGTGCCCTTCGAGGGGCTTCACGGTGATGCGGCGAACCACCCCGGCGAGCTTCGCCTTCGATCGAGCCTGGGCGTCGCGGATCCGGGTCGTCCCGGGGATCCTCGCGGCCCACGCCCCGATCTCCTCGGCGTAGCGCTGCTCGTCGCTCTCCGCCATCCGGCGGAAGAACCGCCGGAACGGGTCGAGGAGCCCCATGACCGCGCCGCGTCCGCCCGACCTACGGGACCGAGGAGACTTCGCGGGAGGGCTCGGAGGGCTCGGTCCGCTCGACCATGACCTCGGACTTGCGCGCCTTCGAGACCCAGATGGCGGCCCCGAGGACGAGCGTCGCCACCACGACAACGACGATCCGCACGACGTCGTTGTCGGCCTGCTCGACGATCACGGGCGCGAACAGCAGCGCGACGAGGTTCATCACCTTGATCACCGGGTTCAGCGCGGGCCCGGCCGTGTCCTTGAACGGGTCGCCGACCGTATCGCCGATCACGGCCGCCTTGTGCTGCTCCGAGCCCTTGCCGCCGTAGTGGCCCTCCTCGATGTACTTCTTGGCGTTGTCCCATGACCCGCCGGAGTTGGAGAGCATCACGGCGAGCAGCTGGCCGGTGAGGATCGAGCCGGCCAGGAAGGCGCCGAGCGCCTCGGCCTCGAGGGCGAAGCCGACGATGATGGGCGCGAGGACCGCGAGGAGGCCCGGCGTCATCAGCTCGCGGAGCGAGGTCTTCGTGCAGATGTCGACCACGCGCGCGTAATCCGGCTTCTCCTTGAACTCCATGATCCCCGGGTGTTCCCGGAACTGCTTCCGCACCTCGACGACGACCTGCGCGGCGGCTCGGCCGACGGCGCGGATCGCGAGCGAGGAGAACAGGAACGCGACGGACCCGCCTATCAGGAGGCCGACCAGCACGTCGGGCTCGTCGACCCGGATGCCGAGGAAGTCGAACCCGGCCAGCTTGAGCGCCTCCTCGAACGAGCCGAACAGCGACGTCGCGGCGATCACGGCGGTGGCGATCGCCATGCCCTTGGTGATGGCCTTGGTCGAGTTGCCGACGGCGTCCAGGCTCCCGAGGATCTGCGCCGGACGGCCCTCGAACTCACCCGACATCTCTGCGATGCCCTGCGCGTTGTCTGAGATCGGCCCGTACGTGTCCATCGACACGATCACGCCGACGGTGGTGAGCATCCCCATTCCGGTCAGCGAGATGAAGTAGAGGGCCTCCGCGGTGCCGTCGCCGAGGATGAACGCCCCGACGATCGTGGCCGCCACCACGAGGATCGCCCAGACCGTCGACTCGAGCCCGACCGAGAAGCCCGACAGGATGGTCGTGGCCGGCCCCGTCTGCGTCGCCTCGGCGATCTCCTGCACCGGCTTGAACTTGGTGTCGGTGAAGTACTGCGTGAGGACCTGGATCACGCTCGCCAGGATCAGGCCGAACAGGACGGCGACGGCCGGCCGCAGGTCGTCCATGTAGATCCCGCTGATCACGAACACTGCGGCCGCCGAGATCGCGGCCGAGACGAAGAAGCCGCGGTTGATCGCGCGCATCCCGTGCTCCTCCTCGCTGCGCGGCGTCACCGCGAGGATGCCGATGATCGACGTGATCACCCCCACGGCGCGGACGAACAGCGGGAACATCACGCCCGCGATCGCGCCGACCTCGCTCCCGGCGAACGCGGCCGCCCCGAGGATCAGCGAGGCGACGAGCGTGACCTCGTAGGACTCGAACAGGTCCGCCGCCATGCCGGCGCAGTCGCCGACGTTGTCGCCGACGTTGTCGGCGATCGTCGCGGCGTTGCGGGGGTCGTCCTCCGGGATGCCCTGCTCGACCTTGCCGACGAGGTCGGCCCCCACATCGGCCGCCTTCGTGAAGATGCCGCCGCCGACCCGCATGAACATCGCGAGCAGCGCCCCGCCGAACCCGAACCCGACCAGCACGCTCGTCGCGTCCGCCTGGTAGATGAGCAGGATCGCCGTGGCGCCGAGCAGCCCGAGCCCGACGGTGAACATCCCGGCGACGCCGCCCGCCCGGAACGCGATCCGCAGCGCGCGCCGGAGACCCGACTCGCGCGCGGCGTTGGCCGTGCGGACGTTGGCGCGGACGGCGAGCCACATGCCCGTGTACCCGGTGAGCGCGCTGAACCCGGCCCCGAGGATGAACGCGATCGAGCGCCCCAGCCGGATGAACGTCTCGCTGTGGCTCGCGTTCTCCGGAACGGGCAGCGCGAAGAACAGCACCACGGTGAGCAGCGCGATGAACATCCCGACCGTTCGGAACTGGCGGCTGAGGTACGCCTTCGCCCCGATCTGGATCGCGAGGGCGATCTCCTTCATCTTGTCGGTGCCCTCGGACGCGGCGAGCACCTCGCGGACCAGGTAGTAGGCGAACACGAGGGCGACCAGGGAGATCACGAGGATCACCCACAGCGCGTTGGTCTCGAATGACCCGAAGACGGCCTCGATCGGCCCGCCTTCCTGGGCGAGGACACCGTGCAAGTCACAACCTCCTCGGTCGGGTTCGGGAACGAAGCTTCCGGTCCCGGCCGAGCCGGGAACCCGAGCAGTATAGAGAAGAAGCTATTCGCCGTGACCTGGCGATTCGGCGCCGCCGGGCCGGTCGGCGCCGCGGGACGCCGGTGCACCTCGGCTCGACCGCAGAAGCACGAAGCCCGCGACACCCGAGACGACGGCCGCAACCAGCACGCCGAGCTTCGCGGCTGCGAGGAGTCGCGGCGGCAGCGCCAGGTCGGCGACGAACAACGCGACCGTGAACGGCGCCCCCGCCGCGACCGCGACTCCCACCACCTGGCGCCACGTGCTTCCCGACGGCCGGCGGGCGAGGCCGGATCGTACGGCGGCGGCGGTCGCGAGCGCGATCCCGACCGGCTTACCGATCACTCTCGCCAGCACGATCGCGAGGGCCAGCCGGCGTTCGACCCCACCGTCGAGGGCGTCGGCCCCAAGCGCGACGCCGGCGTTCGCGAGGGCGAAGAGCGGAACGACGACGAGGCTCGTCCATGGATGGAGCGTCGCCTCGACGCGCGCAAGCGGCGAGACCGCCTCGCGACTGAGCGACGCGAGCCACAACCATTGCGGGGCATCGGCGTCCGGGGTCGCGGGGAAATCCAGCGTCGCATCGGCCACTCGGTGGGCCTCCTCGCTCACGGCGCGGGGCCGCTGGAACGGCACAGCGGGCGTGAGCAGTCCCAGGGCGACGCCCGCGATCGTAGGCGAGACCCCCGCCTCCCGCACCGCGAGCCACACCCCAACGCCGATCGCAACGTAGACGGCCGTCGCGCGCACGTGGATCCGCTGGAGCCCGATGATCGAGAGGCCGAGCGCCGCCGCGACCAGGAGCCAGCCCCACGCGATGTCGCCCGAGTAGGCGACCGCGACGACGGCGACGCTGCCGATGTCGTCCGCGATCGCCAGGGTCAGCAGGAAGATCCGCAGGCCCGGCGGGGCCGCCGGCATCGCGAGCGCGAGGACGGCGATGGTCACGGCGAGATCCGTCGGCATCGCGATGCCCCACCCCTGCGCCGCCGGCGTCCCGGCGGTCACGGCCAGGTACAGGAGCGCCGGCACCACCATCCCACCGGTGGCCGCCACGACGGGCAGGAGGGCGGCCCGGCGGTCTCGGAGCTCGCCGGTGAGGACCTCGCGCTTGACCTCGAGACCCACGACGAGGAAGAAGAGCGACATGAGGCCCTCGTTGACCCACTGGCGGAGGTCGCCGGAGATGCCCAGCTCGCCGACGCGGATCCCGATCGTGGTCGACCAGAGGTCCTCGTAGCTCGCGCGCCACGGCGAGTTGGCCCAGACCAGCGCGATCGCGGCGGCCGCGACCAGCAGCACCGCCGAGGACGCCTCCGCCTCCAGGAAGGACTGCAGCGGTTGGACGACGCGGCGAGCGACGGCCCGGCCCGACCGCGACCACGGGACCCGGAGACGGCCGTCGAGGCCGAGGAGCTCGTTCGCCGGTGACCGGGGCCAGGACATGCATCCACCTCGCCGACCAGTCTTCCCGGCACACCGTCGTCGCGAGCGGCGCCATCGTAGCCGATCGGCCCTCGGGCAAGGGGGACGGCGCCGAGCCGGCGAAATGACCCCGATGGTTGTGGCCGCCCCCGGCGGCGGCTAACCTCACCCGCGATTTGACGCAGAGCCAGATCGACCCCCCCGTCACCGCGAACCGCACCGAGCGGCGGTCCTCGACCCGCAAACGCCGGGTTCCGATCGCGCTGGTGCTCGTGCCGGTCGCCCTCGTCGCCGTCGGCGTCGTGCTCATCCTCGTCCTCGGCGGCGGCGGCCAGGGCGTGCTCGGCATCGGGGGCGGCGACGGGCCGAGCGACGAGGTACCCCCCTTCGACTTCCGGCTCGCCAAGACGGGCGTGGAGGCGACCGTCCCCGAGGCCGACGTCGAGGCGCTCCAGGTCGAGGCCGAGACCGTGACCGCGGAGGTCGCGCCGGTCGTCGACGACCTCTACACGAACGCCTTCCTCGACCCGACCAACTGGCGGGAGGGCGACTACGAGGAGGTCTTCGCGCTCTTCACCGACGAGGCCGCCCCATCGGCCCGCGAGAACGTCGAGGCGCTCACGCTCGGCGCCGCGGCGGGCGACGTCTACGAGACGGTGACCCCCACGCGAGGCAGCCTGCGCTTCAACGTGCTGTTCGACCCGGAGGGGAGCCCGGACACGGTGGTCGTCGCCGTGAAGTTCACCGCGCTCGGCGAGCGCGCGGACGGCACGTTCACCTCGATCATCAGCGTCGGCCACCTGTTCCTGAGGGACCTCGGCGGCTGGCGGGTGACGGCCTTCGACGTCCGCCGGGGCGACAAGGAGACCCAGCCGCCCCCGTCCCCGTCCGCATCGGCGAGCGCCTCGGCCAGCGCATGAGGCGCCGCAGCGGAGGCCTCGCGATCGTCGTCGCCGTGCTCGCGGCCTGGGTCGCCGGCTCGACGCTCGGGGCCACCCCGGCCCCGCGGAGCGCCGAGGCCGCGCCGCTGTTCCAGATCGAGGCGGCCCACGCCACGCACGTCCCGGCGCTCGACGGCTCCGAGCCGGTCTTCATCCTGTTGATCGGCAGCGACGCCCGCCCGGGCGAGGACATCGAGGGTCAGCGTGCGGACTCGATCCACATCCTGGCGATCAACCCCGCGAAGGCGAAGGCCACCATCGTCGGCTTCCCCCGCGACGCCAACGTCCCGATCCCCGGCCTGGGCACGACCAAGATCAACGCCGCCATGGTGAACGGGGGGCCCGAACTCGTGGTCCAGACGGTCGAGGAGCTCACCGGGCTGACCATGGACTACTGGGCGCTCACGTGGTTCGAGGGCTTCGAGGCGATGATCAACGACGTCGGCGGCCTCTCGATGGACGTGCCGTTCGACGTGTTCGACTCCTACGCGCACGCGCAGCTCGAGGCCGGCCCGCAGGTGCTCTCGGGACGGGACGCGCTCGCCTTCGCCCGGGCTCGCCACGCGCTCCCCATGGGTGACCTCGGGCGCTCGGAGAACCAGGGGCGCCTGATGATCGGGGCGCTGGCGCAGTTCAAGAAGGAGTTCGGCAAGGATCCCGCCCGGCTCCTCACGTGGATCGGCGCGGGGCTGCGGAGCGCCCGCACCGACATCCCGTTCGACCAGCTGATGACGCTCGCGTTCACCGGCTCCACGCTGAGCCCCAAGCGCATCGTGAACGTGGTGGTGCCGGGCAGCACCGGATTCGCCGGGAACGTCTCCGTCGTGAACCTGGATCAGGCGGCGCTGCAGGCGATCTCGACCGACCTGAAGAACGACGGCCTGCTCCGGGCGGCCAACGTCCCGCCCTCGCCGAACGCGGAACTCCTGAACTCGGAGACGACCGGGACCGAATAGCTCCAATGAGGTTCCGGATCCGAGACCTCTGCTAGGTTCGGCCGAATGACCACGCTGCGCGACGACCTGGGCGACGTCCATCCCGGACGGCAGGGGTTGAACATCGGCCTCGCCATCGGCGCCACAGTGCCGGCGATCCTCCTCCGGCTGACCGGTTCCGACCTGGAATCCGCGATCGAGGCGCTGGTGTTCGGTCTCGCGATCGTCGGCGCGGCGTTCATACTGTCCTGGGCCGCCGAGGTCGCCCAGCTCGACATCTCGGCCGGTCTGGCGATCGCCGTGCTCGCGTTCATCGCCGTTCTTCCGGAATACGCCGTGGACATGGTCTTCGCGTTCCAGGGCGGCGAGGCTTTCGCCGAGTTCGGGGAGGCCTGCAAGGCAGCGACGGACCCCAACGAGAGCAAGTGCTCGCTCGCGCTCGCGAACATGACGGGCGCCAACCGGCTGCTGATCGGGATCGGCTGGACGATGGTCGTGTTCATCGCGTACTACCAAACGAGGCGGCGCCCCCCGACGGTCCGGGAAGTGCAGCTGGACCGATCGCACGCGGTCGAGGTGTCGTTCCTGGCCATCGCGACGCTCTACTCGCTCACGCTTCCGCTGAAGTCCTCGATCACGGTGATCGATTCGCTGGTCCTCGTCGGCATCTTTGTCATGTACACCATTCGGATCTCCCGCGCGCCGGCCGAGGAGCCGCATCTGGTGGGCCCGGCTCGGCTGGTGGGGACGTTCACCGTTCGGAACCGCCGGGTCGCGGTCGTAGGCATGTTCGTGTTCGCCGCCACCGTCATCTTGCTGTGCGCGGAGCGGTTCGCCCACGCGCTCGAGGTGACCGGAGCCGAGCTGGGGATCAGCCAGTTCCTGCTCGTCCAGTGGATCGCGCCGCTCGCGTCGGAGGCGCCGGAACTGCTCATCGCGGGCCTCTACGCCTGGCGGCTGAACACGAACGCGGGCCTCGGCACGCTGGTCTCGTCGAAGGTGAACCAGTGGACCCTGCTGGTCGGGACGCTCCCGATCGTCTTCAGCATCGGGGCCGGCGGCCTGCACGGGCTGCCTATCGATGCCCACCAGCGTGAAGAGCTTCTGCTCACCGCCGCGCAGTCGTTCTTCGCGCTTGCGGTCCTTGTCACGCTCTCGATCACGACGCGCGAGGCGCTCATGCTGTTCACGCTCTTCTGGGCGCAGTTCATCATCGGCGCCATCGTGCCGGAGTCGTGGACGGCGGCCGAGCGGATCGGCGTCTCCATCGCCTACATCGCGCTGGGTCTCGTGATCTTCACCCGCGACCGGCGCCTGATCGTCCCGCTCCTGCGCGACGGGTTCCGGACGCCGTATCGCCACCTCAGCCCCGGCCCCGAAGCGGTCGGCGAATAGCGGCCGGCGGTCTCCGTCCCCGGCGCGGCTAGCATCGCTTCCGTGGACCCGCGCGCGTTCCTCGCCTCGCTCGAGCGCGACGAGTCGCTCGTCCACCTCCGGGAGCTTCCCGCCCGCGCCGTCGAGCCCGGGCTGTTCCCCGACGACGTGCCGGGCATCGTGGTCGACCGCCTCGGCCTGATCGGCGTCACGGGGCTGTACGAGCACCAGCGGCGGGCGCTGGACCTGGTCCGGTCGGGCCGCAACGTCGTGGTCGCCACCGGGACCGCGTCGGGCAAGACGCTCGTGTACAACCTCGCGTTCGCGGCCGAGGCGGTGAACGACCCCAAGCGGACGGCGCTGTACCTGTTCCCGACGAAGGCGCTGGCCCGCGACCAGCTCCGGCAGGTGCGCGAGCTGAAGCTCGCCCAGCTCCGCGCCTCCGTCTACGACGGTGACACCCCGAGGGGCGAGCGCCCCCTGATCCGCAGGAACGCGAACCTCGTGCTCTCCAACCCGGACATGCTGCACGCGTCGGTCCTGCCGGACCACGCGCGTTGGGCCGACTTCTTCCTGCGCCTGTCGCTCGTCGTCGTCGACGAGGCGCACGTGGCGCGCGGCGTGTTCGGCTCGCACGTGGCGCACGTGCTGCGACGGCTCCGGCGGCTGGTGGCGCACTACGGCGGCGAGCCGCGGTTCGTCGTAGCGAGCGCCACGGTCGGCAACCCGGCGGAGCTGGCCGAGCGCCTGTGCGGTGTGCCGTTCGAAGCCGTCACCGAGGATCGCTCCCCCGCCGGCGAGAAGCTGTTCGCGCTGCTGAATCCGCCGGTCATCGACGAGGAGTCGGGCGCGCGGCGAAGCGCCCTCACCGAGGCCTCTCAGCTCGTCGCCCGGATGGCGGAGGAGGGCATCAAGACGATCGGGTTCGCCCGCTCGCGCCGGGCGGCGGAGCTGCTGGCCGAGTTCGCCCGGCGCGAGCTCGACGCCGAGCTCCGGCCGAAGGTGAAGTCCTATCGCGCGGGCTATCTGGCGGAGGACCGGCGCGAGCTCGAACGCCAGCTTGCGAACGACGAACTGATCGCGGTCGCGTCGACGAACGCGCTCGAGCTCGGCATCGACATCGGCTCGCTCGACGCCGCCGTGCTCGTCGGCTACCCGGGCACCCGGGCGTCGATGTGGCAGCAGGCCGGCCGTGCCGGGAGGCGGGCCGACGGTTCGCTGGCCGTCCTCGTCGCCCAGGACGATCCGCTCGACCAGTACCTCGTCACCCACCCGGGCGATCTGTTCGACCGGCCCGCCGAGGCCGCGGTGATCGACCCGACCAACCCCTTCGTGCTCGAGCCGCACCTGGCGTGCGCCGCGCGCGAGTACCCGCTGTCCGACGACGAGCTCGAGACCTTCTGGCCCGGCTCGGGGGACGCCCTCGCCCGTCTCGAAGCCCGGGGCGAGCTGGCCCGGCGCCGCGACCGCTGGCACCACCGCGGCCGCGAGATGCCGCACCGCTCGGTCGACCTCCGCAGCGCCGGCGGGCACACGTTCGCGATCGTCATCCAGGAGACGGGCGAGCTCCTCGGCACCGTGGACGAGTCGCGCGCCGCCTCGCAGGTTCATCCCGGCGCGATCTACCTCCACCAGGGCGAGCAGTTCGAGGTCCGCGAGCTCGACCTGGTCGGCCACGCCGCGCTGGTCGCCCGGAGCGATCCCGACTACTACACGCAGGCTCGCGACACCACCGACATCCGCGTCGAGGACGTGGAACGGGAAGGCCGCACCGTCGGCGGCGTCCCCGCGTTCTACGGAACCGTGCACGTCACGAATCAGATCGTCGCCTACGCGAGGAAGCACGTCGCGACCGGCGAGATCCTCGACGTGGTCCCCCTCGCCCTTCCGCCGCAGACGCTCGAGACCCGGGCGGTGTGGTGGGCGATCCCTCGCGAGACGATCGAGCGCGCCGCCGTCTCGGAGTCGTCGCTCCCCGGCGCGGCGCACGCTGCCGAGCACGCCGCGATCGGGCTGCTCCCGCTCGTCGCCACCTGCGACCGCTGGGACGTCGGCGGCGTGTCGACCGCGTACCACCCCGACACGCGTGCGTGCGCCATCTTCGTCTACGACGGCTACCCCGGCGGCGCGGGAATCGCCGAGCGCGGGTTCGTCGCCGCCGAGCGATGGCTCGAGGCAACGATGGAGACCGTCCGGAACTGCCCGTGTCCCAACGGATGCCCCTCCTGCGTCCAGTCCCCGAAGTGCGGCAACGGCAACGAGCCGCTCGACAAGGCCGGCGCGGTAGCCTTGCTCGCCGCGATGCTTGGGCTCAAGTAGCGAAGCGATAGCCCAGGGAGGGGGTCTTCGCGTGCGAAGACCATCTCCTGCAAGGAAGGAGGACCTGGGGTTGAGAGAGCCGTACGTCGCCGTCGTCGGGCCGTCGGCCGGAACGCCGGCCGAGCTCGCGCTCGGCGAGGCGGTGGGCCGCGGGCTCGCCAGGGCCGGCGCCGTCCTCGTCTGCGGGGGCATGGGTGGTGTGATGGAGGCCGCCGCCGGCGGGGCGACCGAGGCCGGGGGCAAGGCCGTCGGCATCCTCCCGACGACCTCGCGCCTGGAGGGCAATCCGTACCTGACGGTCGCCATCGCGACCGGGATGGGCGAGGCGCGCAACGCCATCGTCGTCCGGACGGCGGACGTCGTGATCGCCGTGCACGGCGAGTTCGGCACGCTCTCGGAGATCGCGCTCGCCCTGAAGATGGGCAAGCCCGTGGTCGGCCTCGGGACGTGGGAGCTCGCGAAGGCCGGCGAGGCCGTCCCGGCCATCGTGCCCGCGGCCTCGCCCGAGGACGCGGTGGCGAAGGCGCTCGAGCTGGTCCCGCGCTAGGGGATCTGCAGTCGCCCGTCGTCCGCGATCGGGAAGTTCGGGTTGAAGGCGACCTCCCACGGATGGCCGTCGGGGTCGGCGAAGTACCCTGAATAGCCGCCCCAGAAGACGCGCTCCGGCCGCTTCAGCACGCCCGCGCCCGCGGCCTCGGCGGTCGCGAAGAAGGCGTCGACCTCGGCCTCGCTCGGCGCGTTGACGGCCAGGGTGATGCCGCCGAACGCCGCTCGCGGTTCGGCGGGGAGGTTGGCGTCCGCGGCGAGGGCCTCGTAGCCGAACAGCCCCAGGTACGAGTGCGGCGTCCGGAACCAGGCGATCTCGTCGCCCGATGAGCCCGTCAGTTCCCACCCGAGCCCCTCGTAGAAGGCCGTCGAGCGCGCGAGGTCCCGCACGCCGAGCGTGACGATCCCCAGATCTCCGCGAGCGGCCATCTCCACACCTCCAGCTGATCGAGCCCGCCGCAAGGCTAGCGGCCGCCTCCGACGCGCGAACGGCCTCCCACGCCGCGCGTGGGCGCATCCGACCAAAGACCGATACGGAGCCGACAGATGACCGATGCCGGCGTCCCCAATCCAGGTCACCCTGTGGTGACCTACTGCAACGGGAGGGGCTAGCCAGATGGTCCTTGGGATCGTGCTCATCGCGCTCGGTGCATTCGGAGCGGCCATCATCGCCGGCTTCCTGCTCGGCGCCTCGTCGGACGGAACCCTGGGCCTGTGGGCCTTCGGGTCCGTGAACCCCCGGATCGGGGCGGCACTCGCGGCGGGGGTGGCCGTCGCCGCCACGACGCTGTTCCTCCTCGGACTGGCCTCGACCCATCGGGGCCGGCGGCGCCGGGTGGAGGCCCGCCACGTGGACACCCGCGCACGGGACGCCGAGCAGGAGGCCAGGGCCACCCTGCTCGCGATGCGGCTCGAGGTGCTGCAACGCGAGGTCGGTGAGCTGGAGCGCAAGCGGGACGGCGCGCTCGAGGCACTCGGCGAACCCCGGGCCCCGGAGGGCGTCCTCGTGTACACGCCCAGCCGGAGCGACCGCGACGAGGAGCTCGTCGTCCTCGAGGAGGACTAACCCGCCGCGGCAGACCCCCGCCGAAGGACCCGGCGGGCCATCATGACGAGCGCGGCGCGCTCGGAGACCGGGATCCCGACGGCGATCAGCGCGGCGCCGTACGCGACGCCGCCGGCGGCGAACGACACCACCAGGTCGAGCAGCCACTTCTCGGCCGGCATGATCGCGTGGACCCCTGCCATGACCAGACCGCCGACCAGCGTCGCCGGCAGGAGCCGCAGGAACGCGACGTCGAACGGCCAGATGCCGAGGAACCGGCGCACCAGCAGCAGCCGGGCCACGGCGCTCACGGTGAGCGTCGTCGCCTGCGCGATCGCGGCGCCACGGATCCCGAGCTCCTCGGGCCGGGCGAGCCAGAGCGCGATGCCGATGTCGAGGGCGAACGAGTTCACGTAGACGGCGAGGTCCCACCCCGTCCGGCCGGCCATGATGAGGATGAACCCGACCGTCCCGACCATCACCGGGACGATCATCCCCACGATCAGGATCCGCAGGGCGTCCTCCCCCTGGACGAAGTCGGCGCCGAAGATCCGCAGCACTTCCCCCGGCAGGATCGCGAGGACCAGCAGCAGCGGGATCGTGGCCCCGAGCGTCCAGCGGGTGACCTGCTTGTAGAGGGCATCGAGGCGCCCGGTCTCGCCGCGATGATGCAGGTCGGCGACGAACGGGCTGAACGTCAGCGAGACCGACGTCAGGAACAGGAACAGCGACTGGCCGGCACGGAGCACCGCCCCGTAGACGCCGGTGACGGCGTCGCCCGCGGCGCCCTGGCCGCTCCAGAGCACCGAGAGCACGAAGAAGTCCGCCCAGAAGATGAGCTGGCTGAACAGCGTGGCCGGCGCGCGCAGCGCGCCGAAGCGCAGCAGGGCACCGGTGTGCTCCTCGGGGATGCCGGCCGCGGCGACCTCGGCCTCGAGGTCGGGGAACCGCCGCTGCTCCTTCTCCCACCCGTACCACGCGATCCCCAGCGCGAGCGCCCACGACGCGCCGAACGCCGCCGACGCAACCCAGGGCGTCGCGGAGATCGCGGCCCACATCGCGAGCGTCAGGGCGATCCAGCCGATCGGCTGCGCGATCCACTGCGAGTAGAGCGTGAACCGCATGATCTTGAGCCCGCGGGTCGCGCCCATGGCGGTGAAGGCGAGCGCGGCGATCGGGACGGTCACCGCCGCCGCGCGGAAGGCCGGCTCCGCCACGCCCGGCTGCCCGCTGAACACCTCCGCGAGCCACGGCGAGGCCACCAGCGCGACGAGCGCGAACGGCACCGACACCGCGGCGGCGATCGCTACCGACCGGCGCACGAGCCCTCGCGAGCGCGCCGCCTGTCCGCGGCCGACCAGGATCGCGATGAGCCGGACGTTGGCGACGTCCATCCCGAACCGCGTCGCCGCGGCGGCGACGAACGCGAACTGCGTGGTGAGCGTGACGACGCCGAAACCCTCGTCGCCCAGCCGGTGGGTCATGATCACCTGGGCGCCGAACGTCGCGAGCGCCCCGATCGCCAGCCCGAGGACGTTCTGCCCCGTGTTGCCGAGGATCACGCGCTGGTCCCGCGCGCGGTCGCCGCCGGGCGGTGATGCCTGCAGCGCCTCGGTCTCCTCGGTCAGGGTCGGCTCGTCCACGACGCGGGCCAGTATCCACGACCGAAGGTCCCCGGACGTGCCTCGGCCGGCCGATCCGCGGATTGGACCGGCCGGCCGAGGAGCGCCGTACGGGTCGGCGATCAGGCGGTGGCGTGGAAGATGTTCTCGGTGAATCCCTTCCCCGGGATGAAGCGGCGCATGTCGGTCCACACGAGATGCGCGACCCCGTCCGACCCGTAGCTCACATTGATGTAGTCGCCGTGGAACGTGGCGCATCGCCCGCAGCCGGGCGTCTGGGCCCGGAAGAACGCGGACTGCACCGGGTTCGACGACGCGGTGCTCACCGTCTGGAAGGCGAAGCCCGTGTCCAGGGTCCCGGTGGCGAAGACGGTGTTGTACAGGATGCGGGCGCCCGAGCGGTCGTGGTAGAGGACGCCGACCTCACCGGTGACCGGGTTCACCTCGACCCACGGGAACCACTGGTCCTTCGGGGCGTCCGTGACCGCGATCGGACCGCGCCACTCGACCCCGTTCCGCGACCACATCAGGTAGACGTTGGTGTTGGTCACGGGGTCGGCGACGTCGTGCACACCCTCCCGGTTGTCCGAGAACACCAGGTAGAGCTTCCCGCTGGTCGGGTCGGCAACGATGTTGCCCGCGGAGTTCACGCGAACCTGGAAGCCCGACAGCGTCTGCCGGCCGTTCACGTTGATCGGGTAGTCGAGTGTCCCGTCCTCGAGGTCGACGACGCTCACCGGGTCGGACCACGTGACCCCGCCGTCCCGGGACTGCACGACCATGTACTGGGATTCGAAGAGCTCCCCAGCCTCCCAGGAGGCCTCGTGCTGGCCGTTTTCGAACGCGACGTACACCGTTCCGTCGGGCCCGACGGTCGGGACCGAGAACTGGTCCTCGTCGCACTCGAACGCGGCGCCCTCCTCCTGGAACGTGCAGGTAGCGCTCGAGCCCGAGATCTCCTGGCCGGGCGACCAGGTGAGGCCGCCGTCGTCGCTGTGTGACTCCCAGATCGGCGACTCGGCGTACGCGCCGTTGAGCGACAGGAACCGGCTCCACGTGACGTACACGCGCCCGTAGTGGGGCGAGCTCGGGTTGTTGTCGGCGACGATCCACTCCTTGTCGTTGAAGACCTGGACCGGGTCGAAGTCGAACCCCTCGCCGTCGTAGATCTCGATCGCCTGCTCCCACGTCACGCCGCCGTCGTAGGAGGGCGAGGCGACCAGGTCGCCCTCGCCGCAGGCGACGTCCGTGCAGATGAAGTTCAAGGAGGTGTGCAGGGCGACGCCGTGCTTGGTGTCGAACACGGTCACGGGGTCGCTCCCGATCCGGCCGTCCTCGATCGTCGACATGTCGCCGACGCTCCACGTGGCCCCGCCGTCGAACGTCGTGTAGAAGGCGTCGCAGCAGGACTCGTAGTCGTTGGCGCTCGCGATCATGTGGTTCGGATCGGCGGGATCGACCTCGATGTCCGGTTCGTTCTTCGGGGCGACCGGGTCATCGCAGTCCAGGAGCGTGTTCGGCGGCGTCCCGAGCGCGGTGCACTCGAGCTCGTAGTTGGGCCCGCCGGTGGCACTCACGTTCGGGTTGTTGAGCAGCGCCCACATCTTGAGCTCGCGCGGCGTCAGCCCGTCCGTCGACCCCGTGACGGCCGACGCGAGCCTCGTCGCCGGGACGGACCGCCGGTCCGCCATGCCGCCGGAGTACCGGCCCTTGGACGACCCCGGCGCCGCGCCGGTGGCCCCCGGGATCAACAGGCCGGCGGCCAGCACGATGGCGAACGCCGCCGAGAAGACCACCGCGCGTGGTCGACGCATGCCCTTCACCCCTTCCCCGCGCGCCTGTGTGGAGGCCGGCGCGCAATCGGGCGCGCGGGGTCCCCACGCGCCGACATGACTGCTCACGCAACCTCAGCGCAGGCGCGCGGGCGCCACACCATCCGTTTCGCGTAGGCCGAATACGCGCCGGACCGAGAG
>JBOGVL010000017.1:0-16906 GCA_050692535.1 Actinomycetota bacterium
CGTCGCCGGCCGACTCCACGAAGAGGTTCTCCAAGGCTCCGACGAGCGGCGGGCGAATCTCGCCCCGGACCACGATCCGATACCGGACGGTCCGACGCTCCCCGTGGCTCGCGGAGCGATTCTCCATGCCGGCCATTCTCGCGACGTCGCGAGATCGATTCATCGCCCACGCCATCGAATCACCCGGGTGAGCGTACGCCGGTCGTTCATTGGCCGGCCCCCGAAGCATCGCGAAGGTTGGAGTGCAATACGCTGGGGCGCAAGGTCGACGAGAGCGGGTGTCGCGTTGCCTGTTCGGCGCAACCCGTGACAGACTTCGGTTCGTGACGTCGGGGAAGGGCCCAGGGAGGCGATCCCCACGAGAGCCGGCCCGAGTCCTCGTGGGGGCGAAGCTCCATGCCCCTCGCCTCCGCTCGGCGACCGTCGATCGGCTGGCCCTGATCGAGCGACTCCGTACCCATTCCGGCGACGTCCTGCTCGTCGCTCCACCCGGGTTCGGGAAGACGACGCTGCTCGGCCAGTGGCACCACGCGGATCCGCGTTCGATGGCCTGGGTGACGCTGGACGCCGGCGACAACGATCCGGTGATGCTTTGGCGCGCCATCACGGAGGCCGCTCGCATCGTGGAGCCGGGATTCGCGCACGAGGTCGACGCGGCGTTCGGCGTGCCCGGCGCCGACGTCGTCCAGGCGGTCGTCCCTCGGGTCCTGAACGAGCTGGAGTCGATCGAGCGCGACATCGTGATCGTGCTCGAGGACTATCACTGGGTGCGGAATCCCGTGTGCCACGACTCGATCCGACTCTTCCTCGAACGGGAGCCTCGCAACGTCCAGCTCGTCGTATCGTCACGCCGCGACCCGCCGCTCTCACTGGGGCGGCGGCGGGCAGGAGCCGACCTGCTCGAGCTCCGCGCGTCGGACCTGTCCTTCACGAGCGAGGAGACGGCACGGTTCCTGAACGACGTGCTCGGACTCGAGCTCAGTCGCGACGCGCTCGCCGCCCTGCAGGACCGGACCGAGGGATGGCCCGGCGGCCTGTACCTGGCGTTCCTCTCGCTCCGCGGCGCCCCCGATCGCGAGCGCTTCGTGCGCGAGTTCCGAGGGTCCAGCAGGCACGTCGTGGACTACCTGACCGAGGTCGTGGTGACGTCGCTGGAGCCCACGGCGCGCGACTTCCTGATTCAGACGTCGATCCTGGAGCGGATGTGCGGTCCGCTGTGTGACTTCGTCACCGGACGGGTCGGGTCCGCCGAGCTGCTCGCGGAGCTCGAGCGAGCGAATCTCTTCCTCGTCCCGCTCGACGATCGACGGGAGTGGTATCGCTATCACCGGCTCTTCTCGGACCTCTTGCAGGACGAGCTTCGTCGGCGACTGCCGGCCCGGGTCCCCGAGCTGCACCGACGTGCGTCGGCGTGGCTCGCCGCGACGGGAGCGGTCGATCAGGCGATCCATCACGCGATCGCGGCGGGTGAGTTCGATGCCGCGTCGCAGCTGGTGTCGGAGCACTATTTCATGACACTCGAGTGGGGCGGCTCGGCCACCGTCGCGCGGTGGCTCGAGGCGTTCCCGAGGTCGACGGTCGTCACCGACGCCCGACTGTCCATCGTGGAGGCGTGGGTGATGGGGTTCCTCAACCGGCGCGCGGACGCCGAGCTCGCACTGGCCAACGCGCTCGCGGCTCCGTACGAGGGGCCCCTTCCGGACGGAGCGAGCTCCGTCGAAGCGAGCGCCGCGTTGCACCGAGCGGGCTTCCCCTGGGGAGACGTCCGCCGGATGCTCGACGCGGCCCGTCGCGCGTACGAGCTCGAGGGCCGGGGGGAGTCGATGTGGCGCGTGACCACGCACGTGCAGCTCGGGTGGGCGCTCTCGCTCGCCGGTGAGCTCGAGGAGGCGCGCCCGCTCCTCGAGGAGGCGGCCGCGGCCGCTCCCCGGACCGAGCAGTGGCTGAACGCGTTCGCGGCCCGGTGCCTGCTGGCGTGGATCAACCTGGACGAAGGGCGAGACGCGGACGCAGAGCAGTGGGCTCGAGACGCGCTCGAGGTCGCGAGCGCCCACGGGATCTCGGAAACGGCGCCGGGCGGATGGGCGTACACCACCCTCGGTGCGGTCGTGGCCCGGCAGGGAGGGCTCGACGAGGCGGCCGCGCTGCTGGGTCGCGGCGTCGATCAGTTGCGCACCGGAGCGCAGCTGCTGCTGCTGGTCCAGGGACTGCTGGCACTGGCGCCGGTCCGATGGGCGCTCGGGGCCCAGGAGGACGCTCGCGCCCTGCTCGGCGAGGCCGCCGAGCTCGTCCGGGTTTGCGCCGACCCGGGGATCCTCGGCGCCAGGCTGGAGGAGACGGCTCGTGCGCTCACACCGGCGTACCGGCGGGTTGCCGGCAGCGACCTCACGGAGCGCGAGCTGGAGGTGCTCCGCCTGCTCGAGAAGAGCCTGTCCAAGCGAGAGATCGCCGCGACGCTTTTTCTGTCCTACAACACGATCCACTCGCACGCGCGATCGATCTACCGCAAGCTCGACGTCGGCTCGCGCGCCGGGGGATCGGGCGGGCGCACGAGCTCGGCCTCCTCTGACGCTGACTCCGGCCCCTCTCACCCGGGTGAATCTCCGATGTGGGTGACGACCCGCGTTGCGCCGTTGGACAGACTGCCGATAAGGACGACCAGATCTCAACGGGGAGCGCTACCGCAACGCGCTGAACAGGCAGGAGCGGTGAGGGCCGGGCGAGCATCCAGGGAAGACGCGGGAACGCTGCCGGCCTCCACCGACGGGATGCGGCGGATCCCCGGCGGCTCGTTCCTGATGGGCTCCCAGGATTTCTACCCGGAGGAGCGCCCGGTCCATCAGGTGAGCGTTGGCGGGTTCTGGATGGACGAGGTTCCCGTGACGGCGGGGGAGTTCCGCCGGTTCGTGCGGGCGACCGGATACGTGACCGTGGCGGAGCGCCCCCTCGACCCCGCGCAGTATCCGGACGCCGATCCTGACCTGCTCGTCCCCGGCTCGCTCGTGTTCCGGATGGCGGCCGGACCCGTCGACCTGGACGACTATCGGAACTGGTGGGAGTACGTGCCGGGTGTGACCTGGAAGCGTCCGGGGGGCAAGGGCACGACGATCAATGGGCGCGACCGCCACCCGGTGGTCCACGTCGCCTGCGAGGACGCGGAAGCGTACGCGTCCTGGGTCGGCAAGGAGCTCCCGACGGAGGCCGAGTGGGAGTACGCAGCGCGCGGGGGGCTCGACGGTGCCGTGTTCACCTGGGGAGACGAGCACTTCCCGAACGGGAAGGCGATGGCGAACACGTGGCAGGGCGAGTTCCCCTGGCAGAACCTGAAGGTCGACGGCTTCGAGGGTACGTCGCCGGTTGGGAGCTTCCCCCCCAACGGGTACGGGCTCTACGACATGACGGGCAACGTCTGGGAGTGGACGGCCGACTGGTACACGCCGCGCCATCCCGAACAGGAGGAGAGTCCGTGCTGCGTCCCGAAGAACCCCCGCGTGAGCTCTCGGGACTCGAGTTACGACCCCGGCCAGCCCGGTGGTCACATCCCTCGTCGCGTCAGCAAGGGCGGCTCGCACCTGTGTGCGCCCAACTACTGCCTCCGCTACCGACCCGCGGCACGGCAGGCGCAGCAGATCGACTCCTCGATGGCGCAC
This sequence comes from Actinomycetota bacterium, assembly GCA_050692535.1. Taxonomy (GTDB): domain Bacteria; phylum Actinomycetota; class UBA4738; order UBA4738; family HRBIN12; genus CALGFI01. Next base: position 3,651 of record JBOGVL010000017.1, read on the forward strand.
CTGGGGTTCCGGTGCGTCGTTCGAGCCATCGCGAACGTCGACCAGGATCTCGGCGAGAGAAGGAAGACCGCCTGATGCCGAGCAAGCGAGCGTCGGCCAAGCCCGCGGGAAAGCGCCGGACCGCCTCGGCTCCTTCCCGCAAGGAGACCCCGTCCGCAAAGCCCCCCAGCATCCTCGTGATCTGGGGAGACGACATCGGGATTTCGAATCTCAGCTGCTACAGCGACGGGTTGATGGGCTACCGAACCCCGAACATCGACCGCGTTGCCGCCGAGGGGATCCGGTTCACGGACTCCTACGGCGAGCAGAGCTGTACGGCGGGGCGTTCGGCCTTCATCACGGGCCAGAGCGTCTATCGCACCGGCATGTCGAAGGTCGGCATCCCGGGATCCGCGGTCGGCATCCAAGCCGAGGACCCAACGATCGCCGAGCTGCTGAAGCCGCTCGGGTACGCGACCGGGCAGTTCGGCAAGAACCACCTCGGCGATCGCGACGAGTTCCTTCCCACGAACCATGGCTTCGACGAGTTCTTCGGCAACCTGTACCACCTGAACGCCGAGGAGGAGCCCGAGAACCCCGACTTCCCCGACCCGAAGCAGTTCCCGGAGTTCAATCGCCTCTACCATCCCCGCGGCGTGATCCACAGTTGGGCGAGGCCGAACGGAAAGCAGCGGATCCAGGACACGGGTCCGCTCACGCGGAAGCGGATGGAGACGGCCGACGACGAGTTCGTGGATGCCGCCGCCGACTTCATCCGTCGCCAGCACGCGGCAGGGAAGCCGTTCTTCGCCTGGGTGAACACGACCCACATGCACCTCCGGACGCATACGAAGAAGCGGAGTCTCGGCCAGGCCGGACGCTGGCAGTCCCCCTACCACGACACGATGATCGACCACGACCGAAACGTCGGGACACTGCTTGACGTGCTGGACAAGCTCGGGATCGCCGACGACACGATCGTCATGTACGGCACGGACAACGGCCCCCACATGAACAGCTGGCCGGACGCCGGAATGACGCCGTTCCGCAACGAGAAGAACTCCAACTGGGAGGGCGCCTTCCGCGTGCCGTGCCTGGTCCGCTGGCCGGGGCACATCCCGGCCGGGACGGTGTCCAACGAGATCGTCGCGCACCTGGACTGGCTCCCGACGTTGCTGGCTGCGGCCGGGGAGCCCGACATCAAGGCCAAGCTCGTGAAGGGTCACCGGGCCGGCGCGAAGCGGTTCAAGGTACACCTGGACGGCTACAACCTGCTGCCGTACCTGTCGGGCAAGGTGGAGAAGAGCGAGCGCGAGGGCTTCTTCTACTTCTCGGATGACGGCGATCTTGTCGCGCTTCGCTTCGACAACTGGAAAGTCGTGTTCATGGAGCAGCGCGCGGCCGGGACGCTGCGGATCTGGGCGGAGCCGTTCACGCCGCTCAGAGTGCCCAAGCTCTTCAACCTGCGGACCGACCCGTTCGAGCGCGCGGACGTCACGTCGAACACCTACTACGACTGGTTCCTCGATCGCGCGTTCATGATCGGCGCGGCGCAGATGGTGACGGGGCGCTTCCTGGCGACCTTCGTGGACTTCCCGCCGCGCCAGAAGGCCCCGAGCTTCTCGGTGGACCAGGCGATGGAGAAGCTGGAGGCGTCGTTCACGACCGGCCACTGACGACCAGGGAAGAGCCCGCGCGTTGGACGCCGAGCAGGATCGGAAGGCCGCCGCGGCCGTGATGGAACGGGAGCGACAAGCCCGCGGCTACTCGGCGGCGGATGAGACACCAAGCTCGTGGCGTTGCGCGACCAAGGCTGCCGATCTCGCGGCACCGAACCATGGCCGAGGAGCCCTGCGCGGCAGGGCAAGGCATGCTTGAGTAGCCCGCGAGTCGACGCTAGGCTCGCGACGATGGAGGGAGGGTTCCGATGTCCATGATGCAGAGAGAGATGCACGAGATCCGCACCGAGATGGCGCGCTGGTGGTGGGTGTTCCTCCTCACGGGGATCGCGTGGATCCTGTTCTCGCTGATGATCCTGCAGTTCGACCTGCGTTCGGCCACGGCGATCGGCTTCCTCGCCGGCTTCATGTTCATCGTCGCGGGGTTCAACGAGTTCGCGGTGATGGCGATGGTCGGCGGGTGGAAGTGGCTCCACGCGCTGCTCGGGATCTTGTTCATCGTGACGGGCGTGATGGCCGTCGCCTGGCCGAATCGGACGTTCGTCATCGTGGCCAACCTGGTCGCCTGGTTCCTGTTGTTCAAGGGGACGTTCGACATCGTCATCGCGTTCGCAACACGGGGTCAGGAACTGTGGTGGGTCCAGCTCATCGCGGGCATCCTCAACGTGGTGATCGCCTTCTGGGCCGCGGGCTACCCCGGCCGCTCCGCGGTCCTGCTGATCCTGTGGGTGGGCATCTCGAGCCTCACGCGAGGGGTCACGGAGCTCGTTCTCGCGTTCCAGTTGCGCGGGTTGAAGAGGGACTCGGAAACCCCCGCGATGGCCTGACGGCTCAGCTCTTGGTGACGAGGTCGCCCGGAGGCTTGCCCGACGAGGGATCCGGCTGCGTGGCGAGCGGATGCCGGACCGGCAGCGTCACGATGAAGCGGCTGCCCTCTCCGGGGCTGCTGTCCACCTCGATCGTCCCACCGACATGCTCCAGGAGGTCCTGGACGAGCGAGAGCCCGAGCCCGGCCCCGCGGAATGTCCGGGTGCTGGACGAGTCCACCTGATAGAAGCGGTCGAAGATCTTGGGGAGCTCGTCGTCCGAGATCCCGATCCCGTAGTCCCGGACCCAGAACACGATGTGATCGCCGTCGGCCTTGGCCTCGAGCTCACACGGCGACCCGTCCGGTGAGTACTTCAGGGCGTTGTCGACGAGGTTCTGCAGCACGCGGGAAAGCACCTGCCGGTCCGTCGTGAGCACGGGCAGGTCGTCGGGGACGTTCACCTGCACGCGGCTCGCCTCCGTCGCCAGGCCCTCGACGATCTCGCGGACGAGGTCCTCGAATAACACGCGCCCGATGGCGACGGGCATCTGGTTGTTCTCGAGGTTCGAAGCCGTGAGGAGGTTCTCGACCAGCCGCAGCAGCCGGTCGCTCTGGCGCTCCATCCGCTCGAGGAACTCCGCGCGCATCTCGGGATCGTCCGCGAACTCCGGCTGGCGCAGCGTCTTCGCGTAGCCCATGAGCGCGGTGACCGGCGTCCTGAGCTCGTGCGACACCACCGCGACGAACTCGCCCTTCATCCGGTTGAGCTCGCGGAGCTCGTCGACGGTGTGGTGCTCCTTCTCGAGGAGCTCCTCCAGGCGCCGCGCCTGGTCGGCGAGGACCTCGTTCTGTTCGGCGAGTCGGTCGGCCAGGGCGCGACTCCGGAAGTACATCTGACGCGCGAACACCAGCGGCCCCAGGAAGACGGCCACCAACCAGAACCCGTCGGAGAGGTAGAACTCCGCGATCACCGCGCCGAAGAGCCCCAGCCCGATGTAGGACAGGAGGAACTCGACCGGAGCCGAGCCGTGCATGCGAACGAGCACCTGGCGAACGGTCAATCCTCGCGCCATCGACTCGAGCAGCGCGACGAGCCCCGCGTTGATCGCGTACGCGGCCGTCGCGGCGAGCACCACGCCGAGCAGGAGCAGGTACCACTCGGAGCTCGGCTCCGCGACGAGATCGAACAGGAGGCTCGCCGCCAGGATGGACAGGGCCATCTGGCTACGGTTGAACAGCGCCTTGATCAGCGTGACCTCGTGCCGGAACTCGCGGGGGTCCACCGAACCGAGGAATGCGATCAGCGTGGCAACGGGCGGCTCGAAGATGATCGCCACGCCGAGCAGGAGGGGGAAGCTGAGCGACAGCTGCAGCCCTCCCCAACCGGGGACGGGGATCAGGTCGACGACGGCGACCGCGACGAGGAACATGAGCACTTCCTCTTGGAACAGCGCATCCGTGTGCGTCGGGAGGGTGACCGCGAGGTAGGCGATCGTCGGGACGATCACGAGCAGCTGGTAGACGTTCTGCGCCCATCGAGGAGATGGCCGCTCCTGCAGGACGACCTCGTCGGCGGCCATCAGGTCGCGGCCTCGGCGGCCCGGACTTCCGCCCGCGCGTCCTCGTCGTGCCGGCGCATCCCCGCGGCGACGAACCACATCGCGCCGGCGTAGGCGACGAGGTCACCCACGCTCACCGCCTGCTCCACCGGAGCCGGGATCCCGATGCGATCGGCGAGGAACACCAGGTCGTCCTCGGGCGTCGCCAGATGATGCTTGCTGCCGCCCGCCTCCTGGAGGTCGTCGAGCGTCTCGGCCTGCCCCGACGAGACGATCGCCTGCCGCGTCACCGGCATCCCCTCGTTCACCGCGATCACGAGGAAGTTCAGGCAGAGCCCGACCAGCACGAGCACGAACCCCGGAAGCCTTCGATTCACCGCCGCGACGAACACGAGGAGGGCGAACGAGGCCATGAGGGCTACGTAACCCGGGGTGCCCTCCATCGGGAGGAACTGCAATCCGACGCCGGCCAGCCCCGCCCATCCGTGCCTGATCCGGACGCCGCCGAGGTTCCGCAGGCGGCCCCCGAGCAGGTAGCCCAGGCCGATGGCCAGCGGAAACGCGAAAAGGACCAGCCGCATCGCACCCCTTTTATGACATGCCGGGCCGACCCGCGCTATGACCCGTGTTAGGGCGTATCGGACTACAGAGGATTCCCCTTAAGGTCCGACCCCATCCTGCCGATAGCCCAACCGTACCGCCCGGAAAGGAGGCGTTGCCGTGCAGAGGTACCGCCGACTCATGGCATCGCTCGGGTGGCTGGCGGCCTTTCTGATGGCCGTCGGCGCGGGCTGGAAGGCCCACTGAGCCCGATCGAGCCACAGGTACCGTCGCGATGCTGCCCTTCGGGGCAGCATCGGGCGTTTCTGGACGCCGTTCCGACTCAGCCGGCGTCGCCGGGCTCGCGCTCGGCCGCCCCGTCCGTGACCAGGTGGAGCCCCGGGACCCCCGGCATGCTCGGCCTCGAGGAGGCCGGCTCCTCCTCGCCGACCAGGATCCGGAGCAGGTTCGGGATGTCCAGGCGTTGGGATCCGGCTCCGTAGCCGACGGCCTCGATCCGCATCGACGGCAGCTCGCCGTACCCCTCGACCGTGGCCGCCAGGATCGCCGCGCCGGTGGCGTTGGTGAGCTCGGCCGTCACGCCGCGGGAGAACAGCGGCGCCCCTCGGAGGAGCTCCACGACCGTGGGCGAGGGGATCGGCAGGGCCCCGTGCTCGGTCCGGGTCATGCCGAGCCCGGTCGGGACGGCCGAGGAGAAGACGCGCTCGACGCCGAGCGAGGTTAGCCCGAGCGCCGTCCCGACGACGACCACGACCGTGTCGGTGCCGTCGGCGTCGTGGAACGTGACGCTCTCGGGCTCCCGCCGGTGGATGCGTGCCTCGGCCTCGGCGAGCAGCCGGAAGGTCCGGTGCGCGAGTCGGTGCGCCTCGGGCGGCAGTTCGGCGGCGTCCAGGAGGGCCCGGACGCTGCTGTAGGTCCGGATGAGGCCGGCGGATTGGGCTCGGACGCCAACCCGCGTGGCGCGGAGTCCTCGTTCCTCGACCTCCTCCACCTGGAGGTCGAATGGCCCCAGAGGGAGCGTCGCCAGGTGCTTCCGAATCTCCTCGACCTCGACGCCGGCATCGATCAACGCCGCGAGCGCCGTATCGCCGGTGATCCCGGCGATGCAGTCGAAATAGGCAACTCGCATGTGATGGCGTCCGCCCGCGGTGCGCTCGACCGCAGGAGCGTCGATTGTATACTCCCGTCTCCACAACGCCGCAGGTCAGTGGCCCGTTCGATCGAATCCGAGGAACGATGACCTTCTCCGCCGAGACGCTCAGCCTGCTCGTGATCATCGCCCTCGGGATCGGGGCGTTCGCCCTGCTGCTGTCCGCGATGATGCAAGGACGCCGGCGGAGCGAGCCGCGCGGTCCGATCCAGATGGACGACGTCCTGCGTGGCGTGCTCGAGGGCCAGTCGCGACAGATCCAACGCCTGGAGGCCGCCGTGCGGTCGCTCTCGGCCACCGATCGCCGCCAGGAGGTGCTGATCGAGGGCGCGGTGCGCCACGTCGGGCTCGTGCGCTACGACGCGTTCGAGGACGTCGGGGGGCGGCTCTCGTTCTCCTGCGCGCTGTTGGACGCCCACGGCAACGGCGTCGTGATGACGTCCATCAACGGCCGGCAGGACACTCGCGTGTACGCGAAGCCGATCGCGGAGGGCCGGAGCCAGTACAACCTCTCGATCGAGGAGGAAGAGGCGATCCGACAGGCCCTCGCCGGGCCGCGAGAGTACACGGTGACGGCCACGTGATCTGGCGGCGCGAGGACGCGGAGGCCAAGAGGGAGGAGTCACACTCCGGCGTCGAGGTCCAACGGGAGACGGGGGGACGACGAATGGCAGACCAACAGGGAGGCGAGGTCACGATCGTCGGGCAGGGAGCCAAGCTCGAGGGAACGGTCGTCTCGGCGGGGTCGTTGCGGATCGATGGCCAGATCAAGGGCCAGGTGAACGCGGACGGCGACGTCATGCTGTCGCCCCAGAGCGCGGTCGAGGCCGACATCCGGGCTCAGAACGTCTCCGTCGCGGGGCGCTTCAAGGGTTCGATCGTCGTGAAGGGTCGCGCCGAGATCGCACGTGGCGGTCGCGTCGACGGGAACATCACGTCCAAGACGCTCGTGGTCGAGGAGGGCGCGATCTTCCAGGGACAGAGCATCATGGACCAGCAGACGGCGGCGGCCCAGGCGGCGGGGGCACCGCAGCCCGCCAAGGCCGAGCCGAAGGCGGAGGACGCGAAGGTCTAGTGCTCGACGTCAAGGCGGTCCGCGAGGACGCGGAGCCGTTCCGCCGCGGCCTCGCGCGTCGCAACCTCGGCGACGCGGTCGACGAGCTGCTCGCCGCCGACGAGCGGCGGCGGGTGCTCACGGCGCGCGTCGAGGAGCTGCGCGCCGAGCAGAACCGAACCTCCAAGCAGATCGGCGTCGCGCCGGCCGAGGAGAAGCAGCGGCTGATCGCCGAGGTGAGCCAGGTTTCGGCGGAGCTGAAGGAGCTCGAGCCACAGCTGGCCGACGCGGATCGGACGCTCGCCGACCTGCTCGCGAAGATCCCCAACGTCCCACACGAATCCGCCCCCGACGGTTTCACGGACGAGGACGCGGTCGAGGTCCGCCGCCACGGCGAGCGACCCGTCTTCGAGTTCCCGGCGCTGGATCACGCCGTGCTCGGGGAGCGCCTCGGCGTGCTCGACACGGAGCGCGGCGCCCGAACGAGCGGCTCCCGGTTCGTATACCTGCTCGGCGACGTCGTCCACCTGCAGTTCGCGCTGGTGCGGCACGCCCTGGACATCCTGGGCGAGCGCGGGTTCACCCCGGTGATACCGCCCGTCCTGGTTCGCGAGGAGGCGATGTATGGGACCGGGTTCCTCCCGACCGACGAGGTGAACATCTACGTCACGACCGAGGACCACCTCTACCTGGTCGGCACCTCCGAGGTCCCGCTCGCCGCGTTCCACATGGGTGAGATCCTCGATGAGGGCGACCTCCCGCGTCTCTACGCCGGCTACTCGACGTGTTTCCGCCGCGAGGCGGGCTCGTACGGCAAGGACCTCGGGGGGATGTTCCGCGTCCACCAGTTCGACAAGGTGGAGATGTTCGCGTTCACGACCCCGGAGGAGTCCTGGGATGTCCACGAGCGGATGGTGGCGATCGAGGAGGAGATCGTCGGCAATCTCGACCTTCCGTATCGGGTGGTGAACATCGCCGCCGGCGACCTGGGGGGCAGTGCCGCCAAGAAGTACGACATCGAGGTGTGGCTGCCCGGGCAGGACCGGTACCGAGAGCTCACCTCCTGTTCCAACTGCACCGACTACCAGGCGCGCCGCCTGCAGACGCGGGTCCGGCGCTCCACTGGCGAGATCGAGATCCTCCACACACTGAACGGGACGGCGACCGCGATCGGCAGGACGATCATCGCGATCCTCGAGAACCAGCAGCAGGCGGACGGGTCGGTGGTGTTGCCGAAGGCTTTGCATCCGTACCTTCCCGACCATCTTCGCGATCTGCGTCCGACGTAGCCGAATCGTCCCTTGCCCGCGTCGCGGGTGCGCCCTACGGTTCGCCCATGCCCGCCGACGCACTACCCGAGCGGGACCCGATCCGGGTCCGGCGCCTCGTCGAGCAGCTTCCGGCCGTCACGTTCGAGCTCGAACGCGGGGGGCTTCCGGAGGACATGTTCTTCACCTACCTGAGCCCGCAGGTCGCGCAGATCACCGGGTATTCGGCCGAGGAGGTGATGAGCGACGTTCGGCTGTTCGCGCAGGCGGTCCACCCCGCCGACCGCGTGCGTGTGGTCGCGGAGGTCGTCCGGGTCTCCGCCGAGCTCGATCAGTTCGACTCCGAGTTCCGCATCGTCACGCCCGACGGGCGGATCGTGTGGCTCCACGCGCGTGCCACGCCCGTCACCACGGATGACGGCGGCCTGCGGTGGCAGGGGATCGCCCTCGACGTGACCGAGCAGAAGACCGGGACCGAGGCGCTGCGCACCGCGGAGGAGCGGTACCGCGCGGTGGTCCAGAACACCTGGGACCTGATCGTGCTCGCCGATCGCAACGCCGAGGTCGTCTACGCGTCCCCGTCCCACCGGGCGGTGCTCGGCCTGGATCCCGAGCTGCTCGTCGGCACGGACGTTCACGAACGGATCGGCCCCGCGGACGCCGAGCTCTCCCGGTCGTCGTTCACTGAGGCGCTCTGGGGGATCCGACAGCCGCCCACGCGCTTGACGATGCGGAAGGAGAGCGGCGAGCAGGTCGTCCTGGAGGGAACGGGGTGGCAGCCCGTCTTCGACGACGAGGGCGCCGTCAAGCTCGTACTGATGATCGCCCGGGACGTGACGGCCCGTGTCCGCGTGGAGCGAGAACGGTCCGAGCTGTTCGCGAAGATCGTGGAGACCCAGGAGCAGGAGCGGGCGCGGATCGCGAGCGACCTCCACGACGATCCGGCGCAGGCGTTGACCGCGCTGGGGCTCCAGATCGCGGAGCTCGCGAGCGAATCCTCGGAGGACGCGGTGCGCGAGCGACTGAGCGAGCTCGGCAGCTCGGTCGAGCGAACCGTCGGGCGGCTCCGCGACCTCACGTTCCGGCTGTGGCCGCTCGCGCTCGAGACCGGCCTGGCCGCGGCCGTCGACGAGTACCTGCTCCGCGAGCTCGGGGAGACCCTCGCGTTCGAGGTGCGGAGCACGCTCGAGCCCGAGCCTCCGATGCCGACCCGCGTCGTGGCCTACCGGGTGGTGCAGGAGGCCCTCGAGAACGTCGGCAGGCACGCGCAGGCGTCGTCGGTCCTCGTAACCCTCACGCGCGATCGCGACCGGCTCGTCGTCCGACTCGAGGACGATGGGATCGGCTTCGATCCGGGCGCCGGCGAGGCCGATCCCAAGCACATCGGCCTTCGCGCGATGCGCGAGCGGGTCGAGCTCGCCGGGGGGGTTCTCGCGATCCATTCGCGCCCGTCGGGCGGGGCCGCGATCGAGTTCCGGCTGCCGATCCCCTAGGGCGTCCCGGTTCCTTCCGCCTGTTCGACCCGGACCACCAGCTCCTCGTACCGAATCTCGAGATCGCGCAGGGAGGCCTCGGCTTTCCGCTGGGCGGTGACGTCGAGCGAGATCCCGTGCCAGAACAACGGCCCGCCGTCGTCATCCCGGACCAATGTGGCGCGGCTGTGGACCCACACCTCCCGCCCGTCATCGCGCACGATCCGGAACTCCTCGTCGAACGCCTCCCCGGTCCGCTCCGACTCGGCGTTCGCGACGAGCACGCGATCGCGATCCTCCGGATGCAGCATGTGCTCGAGGTGACGCGGGTCGGCGATCAACTCCCCGGGCGTCCGACCGAAGACCTCCTCCGCCTGCGGGCTGAGATACACGAGGTGCGCCGCGCCCGGGTCGTCGCTCGGCAGCTCGATGTAGGTGACGGCCGGGATCTGTTCGACGAGCGATCGATAGCGCGCCTCGGCCTGCAGCCGGTCCTGTTCCGCCTGCCGCGCCGACGTCACGTCCACGATCAGCCCCTGGAGACGCTTCGGGCTCCCGAGCGCGTCGCGGGAGAGGACGCCACCCTGGTCCCGGACCCACCGGACGATCCCGTCGCGCGAGACGATCCGGTACTCGAGGACGTAGGACTCGTCGCCGGTGTGGAACCGGGTCGCCAGCTGCTCGACGCGCTCGCGGTCGTCCGGGTGCACCGTGGCGAGCCATCCGGCGCTCGTGCTCCAGTCCTCGCGGGTGTACCCGAGCATCGACGTGATCTGTGGGCTGACGTACGTGACCTCGTCGCCCATGCCCCTCCTGCTCAGGTCGACGACGTAGGTGATCGCCGGCGCATGCTCGGCCAACGCGCGGAAGCGGAGCTCGTTCTCGGTCGCGTCGTCCTCGGCCTCCTTGCGGGCGGTGATATCGACCATCACGCCCTGGAAGAGGTCCGGCCGTCCGCGCTCGTCGCGCGAGAGTAGGGCCGCTTCGTCCAGGACCCACACGATGTGCCCGTCCTTGTGGAGATACCGGTACTCCATCGAGAACGGCTCGCCGGTGGTCTCCGACCGAAGGGTGGCCGCGATCACTCGAGCGCGGTCGTCCGGGTGGAACCGGGAGGTCCGGAACTCGGGGCGATGCCACTCGGCCACGCCGAAGCCGAGCAGCTGCTCGATCCGCGGGCTCGTGTAGGAGTGGTCCTCGGCGCCGGGGTCGCGGTCGCTCTGCCAGATGTAGGTGACGGCCGGGATGCGCTCCGCGAGAGCGCGGAACTGCTGTTCGGTCGCGCGAAGCTCCTCCTCGGCGCGGCGCCGCTCGGCGATCTCGAGCGACATCAGCTCGTTCGCCATCTCCAGGTCCGCCGTGCGTTGCCGGACGCGGCCCTCCAGCTCGTCGCGTGCGGCGCGAAGCTCCTCCTCCACGAGCTTGAGCTCGGTGATGTCGAGCTGCACGCCGAGCCAGCGCAACGCCCGCCCCCGCTCATCCCGGATGAGGTTCGCCACGTCGCGGATCCACACGGCTCGGCCGTCGCTGGCGATCAGCCGGTACTCGCGGCTCCACGGCTCGCCCGTCTCGTTGTGCCGGTCCTGGGCGGCGAGCGTCGGCTCCCGGTCGTCGGGATGGAGCAGCTCCATCCAGATGTCCGGCTGCTCGAGCCACTCCCGGCGCGTGTAGCCGAGCGCGCGCTCGACGTGCGGGCTCACGTAGAGCGTCCGCCGGTCCACGTCCGGGGCGACCATGTAGACGACGGCCGGGATGTTCTCCACGAGGAAGCGGTAGCGGGCGGCCGACTCCCGGTAGGCATCCTCGGCCCGCTTCGAGGCCGCGATGTCGTGGATGACGCCCTGCCAGAACAGCGGCCTCCCATCGCCGTTCCGGACGAGCACGGAGCCGTCGCGCACCCAGAGCACGGTCCCGTCGGGCCTGCGCCAGCGGTACTCGGATTCGAACCGGTCCTGACGCTGGATAGCGTCGCTCCACTCCCGGACCACGCGGTCGAGGTCGCCGGGGTGGATGCACCTTCTCCGCAGGTCGCGGTCGGCGAGGAACTCATCCGGCCGGCGACCCAACACGGCCTCGCTCTGCGGGCTCACGTAGAGCGTTTCGTGGTTGCGGTCGTTCGAGTCGACGTAGACGACCGCCGGAACCTGCTCGATCAGCGACCGATACAGGGCTTCGCTGGCGCCGAACAGGGTGTCCGAGTCTTCAGGCATTGCCCATCCCCCGACCATCGTGCCAGATGGCGGCGATGTCGAGAAAGCGTCCGGGCCCGCTGCTAGGCTCCGCGCGGGAGGGTGGCCGAGCGGACGAAGGCGGCGGTCTTGAAAACCGCTAGCGGGGCAACCCGCTCCCGGGTTCGAATCCCGGCCCTCCCGCCGGCTCCTGCAGGTCTCGCGCCTCGTCGTATGCGGCCGCCACTCGCTTCGGAACCACCATCCGCCACGCGTCGATGACGAGTTCACGCATCTCGGTGGCGTCGATGGACGCCAGCCGGACGAGCACCCAGTTGTAGCGGAGGTCCGAACGACCCGGCATCGCGAACTTGTCCGGCTCCGAGCGCACCAGCGCCTCGCGCTCCTCCTTGGGGAACGCGAAACCCATCTCGGTGTCGTCACGCGAGAACGCCAGGTAGACGATCCGACCCACCCGGAACTTGACCCGGTCCCGTACGAGCGCCTCGGTCGTGCGCGGGAGAGTCGTCGCCAGCGCCCGCACCTCGTCGATCGTCGCCATGCGCCCTCCGCGCGGATGAAGGTGGCTTGCTAGAGGTCGAGGCCGGGAAGGCCGTGGGTCCCGAGCGTGAGCGATATCTCGCCGCCGTGGTGGAGGTCGTGCTCGATGAGGTGCCAGATCACCCACTGACGGGTGAACGTCTGGGTGGCGGCGCCGCGCCGGCGGGAGAACTCGACGGCGAGGTCGTCCGGCGTCCAGCGCCGGAGGCAGTCATCGATCATCGACCAGGTCAGTTCGAACGCCTCGACGACCTCCGCCGGCTCGCGAGGGTGATCCTCGTCGTCCTCCCACCCGGCGTCCTCGAGCGGAAGGTCGGGAACGGTCGTGCTGGCGACGCGGAACCTGTCACGGATCGCGGGGTCGCCCTCGCCGAGGACGTCGTGGAACCAGTAGGCCCGGCTTCCTGCCATGTGACCGGCGAGCTGCCAGATCGCCCACAGGTGGGGACGGGTCCGCAGCGCGAGTTGTTCGGGGGTGAGCTCGCGGATCGCGACCAGCAGGAGGAGCTGGTAGTTCGCCCAGCCCTCGGAGAAGGGTTGCAGCACCGGCGCCACGGATGACACGCCGTGCATGGTACGCGCCTCGATCGCCGGCGCCGATCGTCAGTCGTCGAGGATCGCCACGTCCAGGTCGCCGAGGCGCTCGGGGTCGGCGACCAGGTCGATCTCGACGATCTTGCCCCGCATGATCGTGAAGCCGAAGACGACACGCGGCCGTCCGCCCGGAGCCCATACCGCTCCCACGGCCCCATCCACGAGCGCCGGCCGTGCGACCCGGGCGCGTCCCGAGAAGACGGCGGCGACGGCCGGCGCCCCGCGAACCTCCCTCGATGCGCCCGTCTCCACGGCGGCTCGATCGGCTCGGAGGACGACCTCCGGGTCGAGCGCGGCGATCAGGGCGTCGAAGTCGCCGCTGCGCGAGGCGGCGAGGAAGGCGTCGACCACCGCTCGCTGGCGCGAGAGATCGGCCACCGGAGCGACCGGCGCTCCCTGCACC
>JBOGVL010000018.1:0-16356 GCA_050692535.1 Actinomycetota bacterium
CCCCTCGGAGGGTCCCCACCTCGCGGCCCAGGTCGACCAGCCGGTCGACCACCTCGCGGCCGAAGTCCGAGTACGACGTGCGCTTGCCCGTCGCCGGCTCGGCCGCACGGCGATCGGCACGCGCATCCGCCTTGGGCCGTCGCGGCCGGGGCACCTGCTCGCGTTCGCCCGGGTCGATCGGACGGGCGTCGAGGAGGCGGTACCGGCCGTCGACGGACTCGAGGCGGCGACGAGCGAGCAGCGCGCGGATCGCCCGCGCGGCGGCGAGCGGCTCCTCGACGCCGATCTCGCGTCCGAGCTCGGCCGGCGAGAGGTCGACGAGCTCGCCGGCGCTCGCCCGGTTCGCCACGGCGGCGAGGAAGGCATTCGCCCGATCCAGGCTCTCCTGGTTCACGCCGTAATGGTCCTGCATCCGGCACGGACGCGCCACCCGGGGGGTGTCCCGCGGGTCACCGGCCGCCGGCGGAGAAAGAGTGACAAAATCGACCTCTCGATTTGACCGCGAACCGGCGGATGGTGTTCGATACGTCTGGCGCCGCTGGAACCCTCGGGTTCCGGCGGTGCCGCTCTTTTCCCCCTTGTGAGGAGCCGCCGTGGTCGACCGCGCCGCCGATCCCGAGGGGCTCCCCCTCGGCGGGATCCGCGTCGCCGACTTCTCCCGGGTCCTGGCCGGCCCGCTGGCGACCATGGTCCTCGGCGACCTCGGCGCCGACGTCGTGAAGGTCGAGCGCCCCGACACCGGCGACGACACCCGGGGTTGGGGGCCGCCGTTCGTCGGCGACGACGCCGCCTACTTCCTCGCGCTCAACCGGAACAAGCGCTCCGTCGTGATCGATCTGTCGACCGAACGGGGACGCGGCGACGCCCGGCGGCTCGCGCTCGCGAGCGACGTCGTCGTCGACAACTTCCGGCCCGGCCTGATGGAGCGGTTCGGGCTCGACCACCCCTCGCTCGCCGCCGAGCGCCCACAGATCGTCTCCTGCTCCCTCACGGCGTTCGGCGAGGACGGCGAGCTCGCCTCGAGGCCGGGCTACGACATCATCGTGCAGGCGCTCTCGGGGCTCATGAGCGTCACCGGCCACCCCGGTGGGGAGCCCACGAAGGTCGGCGTCGCGCTGCTCGACGTCATCTGCGGCCTGTACGCGGCGAACGCGATCCAGGCGGCGCTCGTCGGCCGCGCGACGACCGGACGGGGCCGCCGCGTGACGGTCTCCCTGTTCGACGCGAGCGTCGCCGCGATGGTGAACCAGGCCGCCAACCACCTCCTCGGCGGGCTCGTCCCCGGCCCGATGGGCAACGCGCACCCGAACATCGTGCCGTACCAGCTCTTCCGGGCCTCGGATCGGCCGTTCATCCTCGCGGCCGGCAACGACCGGCTCTTCGCGCGGACGTGTGAGGTCGTCGGCCGGCCGGCGCTCGCCGGCGACCGGCGATTCGCGACCAACGAGGCGCGGGTTCGCAACCGCGAGGAACTCGTTCCGATGCTCGAGGAGGCCTTCTCGACGCGGACCGCGGGCGAATGGCTCGGCGCGCTCGAGGGGGTCGGTGTGCCGTGCGCGCCCGTGCGCACGCTCGACGAGGTGTTCGCCTCCCCCGAGGGGCTCGCCGCCGTGCAGGGGATCGCGGACCCCGAGCGCGGGCCGCTCGGCCTGGTCGCCGATCCGATCCACGTCGACGGCGAACGCCTCCCCGCCCGCCTACCCCCTCCTCGTCTCGGCGAGCACACGGACGAGGTGCTCCGGGAGCTCGGGGACCGGTGAGCAGCGCCGACCGCTGGCGCGACTCGCTCCGCGCGTGGGCGATCCCCGACGAGATCCTCGAAGCGGCGCCGGAGTCGCCGTACGGCTTCCCCGCCGAGCTCTTCCGACGCCGCGCGGAGCACGCCACCCGGCGTGAACCGACGCCGACGACGCTTCGCGCGCTCGAGGCGCTGCCCGAAGGAGGGACCGTGCTCGACGTGGGCGCCGGAGGCGCCGCGACCTCGCTCCCGCTCGCCGGACGGGCCTCGCGGATCGTCGCGGTGGACGGTTCGGCCGAGATGCTCGAGTCGTTCGAGGCCGCCGCGGGCCCGGCCGGCATCGAAGCCGGCACGGTTCTCGGCACCTGGCCCGAGGTCGCCGCCGACGTCGAACCGGCCGACGTGGTCGTGTGCGGACACGTCTTCTACAACGCGCAGGACCTCGTCCCGTTCGTCCGCGAGCTGTCGGCCCACGCGCGGCGCCGCGTGGTGGTCGAGCTGACCGACCGCCACCCCTGGGCCTGGATGCACGACCTGTGGCGGCGCTTCCACGGGCTGGAACGCCCCGACGGGCCGACGGCCGGCGACGCGGAGGCGGTCCTGCTCGAGTCCGGGCTGGCACCGGAGCGCGAAGATCGCGTCGACGAGTCCGGGCCGGCCGGGTTCGACCGGCGCGAGGACGCCGTCGCGCTCGTTCGGCGTCGGCTGTGCCTCGGCTCCGATCGGGACGACGAGATCGCGGTGGCGCTCGGCGATCGGCTTGCCGAGCGGAACGGACTCTGGTCCGCCGGCTTGCCCGCACAGCAGGTCGTCACGCTCTGGTGGGACGGGGCCACTCGCTCCGACGAGAGCTGGTCGGCCTCTCCCTCGACGAGCTCCGGGTGAAGCGTTTCTCCTCGATCCGCGTCCGGCTTCATGGGTCGGTCGACTGGATAGCATGTCCCCCATGACGACGGTGCTGCTCTTCCATCACGCGCAGGGACAGACGACGGGCTTCCTCGCCTTCGCTGAGGAACTGCGTGCGGCGGGCCACGCGGTCCATGCCCCGGACCTGTATGACGGTCGCACGTTCCGGGACCTCGACGAGGGTGTCGCCTACGCCAAGCAGGTGGGCTTCGAGGAGATCCTCCGCCGAGGCACGGCGGCGGCCGAGGAGCTGCAGGCCGGCATCGTTTACGCGGGCTTCTCCCTCGGCGGCATGCCCGCGCAGTCGCTGGCGCAGACGCGACCGGGCGCGAGAGGGGCGATCCTCTTTCACTCGTGCGTGCCGCCTTCCGAGTTCGGAAGCTCGTGGCCGGAGGGTGTGCCCCTCCAGATCCACTTCATGGATCGCGACCCATGGGGCGAGGAGGATCGGCCCGCGGCCGAAGCCTTGGTTGAGGAGGCCGAGGGCGCGGAGCTGTTCCTCTACCCGGGTTCGGGCCACCTGTTCGCCGACTCGAGTCTGGACGCCTACGACGAGCAGGCAGCCGGGCTGCTCAAGGAGCGCACGCTGGCCTTCCTGAACCGGGTCGGCTAGGAATCACACGCCTCGTGGATGGCGGAGCTTTGGATCGGATCGACTTCTTCGCCGTGGCGAACAGCCTGTTGTGGCTCCCCGCGGAGCCGATCGGATCCTTCCGGCGGGCCCACTATCCGACCGCGCATCTCCTCCGGCCGCACCTCACACTGGTCTTCCCGGTCTCGGCGGCGATCGGCAGCGATGCCTTCCGGGAGCACGTTCGCGGGGTGGCATCGCGGACGCCCGCCTTCGAGATCCGGCTGAAAGGGCTCGGCAAGACGTGGGACCACTGGCTGTTCCTCGCCGTCGCGGAAGGACTCGACAAGGTCATCGAGCTGCACGACGCGCTCTACACCGGCATCCTCCTTCCACACCTGTGGACGGAGCAGCCGTACGTGCCCCACGTGGGACTCGGTCACTTTGCGAAGAGCACGACACCCGCGACCCGCTCGCGCTCCGGCCGAGAGCGTTCGACCGCGCCCGCTTCGACGAGGCCCGGCAGGAGGCCGAGGCGCTGCAGCTCGACTACACTGGACACTTCGACGGCGTTCACATCTTCGGGCTCGACGAGGACCTCACCCACGTCACACAACTCGAGGAGATCCCCTTCGGCAGACCGATCTCGCGACCCGAGGTCCGGCACGCTCCGGGTGTCCGAGGGTGGGCGAATGGAGCCGGACCCCGCTTCTGACCGTTGTCGCGAAGATCCGTTCAGTCGCGGCCCATCCAGGTGGCCACATCGACCTCATTGCCCTCGGCATCGGCCAGGGTCCACCATGCCGGCGCGAACTCGTCACTCACCAGGTGGCCGCCGGCGGCGATCGCCGCCGGGATCCGCGCTTCGGCCTGGTCGTGCGGCACGGAGATGTCGACGTGGATGCGATTGCGCTGCGGGCGCGGCGCGTCCATCCGCTGGAACCAGAACGACGGCCCCCGGGCGTGGGGGTCGACAAGATCCTCGTCGCCCATCTCGCGATAGCCGAGCACGGCGCGCCAGAACGGCATCACGTCGGGACGGACGAGCACGTCGATCGCGACCTGGAAGGTCTGCACGGCGGTCGGGTCGGCGGGAACGCCCAGCTCGCGCGCCGCTGCAGAGATCTGCCGGGCCAGCTCGACGTCGCGCTCGCTCAGCCCATCGATGTCGTGCGTCCTCAGATGCACCGTCACACCCTCGTACCGCAGGTCGACATCGGGGTGATGGTTCGCGGAATCGGTCAGCCTGCCGATCGCGTCCACCAGTTCGACGCCCGCCGCGAACGACCCGGTGCGGAAGTGCGCGTGCGCTCCGCCGAACAGCACCCGCCAATCCTCGACGTCGGCGGCCTCGTGGAACTGCCTCGGTTTGAGCTCACTCATGCGTTTCAACGTAACAGGATGTGGACGCGCGCCATCCTACGGAGTTCGCGCTCATGCGCGAGAGTTGGGAGATCTTCCGGGAACACGGGGTGCGTCTACGGGATCTTTGTTTCCTTCGCCGACACCAACAGCAGGACCGCAATGGCGACCGCGTCGAGCATGAAGAGGACGACGACTTGGGATATCCATCCGCCAAGCACGTCGATCTCGTGGAAGCAGAACCCCGCGTGATCGGTCACGTACAGCGGGCATGCCCGGAGAAGCACGGCTGCCAGACTCGCCGCCGCCAGCGGCGCGATGAGGATGGCCACGGCCGCAGCGCGGCGGAGAAACCGGGCAGGGCCCCGCGGCGTCGCGAGTAGTCCGATCAGACCGAGCGCGACGAGGCCGCACGTCGCCCAGACCGCGACGTCGGCCGGAACGCCCTTCGGATCGTGGCGCGAGCTGAAGTAGAAGCCACACAGTCCCCCGGCCACGCCCCCGAAGAGTGCGAGGCTGACCGCGGGCGCACGACACGAGAGGAGCATCGCGCCCGCAAGACTCGCCGCCACCAGGGCAATGGCGATTCCGAGCAACATCCGGTCAGAGTGCCGTGGTACGTGGCGACCGCAAAGAGGATCGACCGAATCGTCACGCGAACCGCGCGATTCCGCCATCCGTCCGCGCGACCTCGGCTGTGCGAGCGTTCGTCTCTGCCCTGGGAGAGCCAGAGGCTCGGCCACCGATGATTCCGATCCCCGGCGTGCGTCTGATCCGATGACGGACCCGAGATGGACCTAAGCTCTGCGAGTGCGTCGCGAGGGCGAGCCCACCACAGGAGGAACGAGCGGATCGATGGACCAACCAACCGCGGAGCAAGCACTGCGCCAGCTCGAGCCTCTGGTCGGCGAGTGGACCTTCGAGGCGACATGGCCCGGCGGAGAGCCGTGGCCGGGCGGGGGGAGGGTCACGTTCGAGTGGCACGCCTCGGGGGCACACCTGCTCCAGCGTGGGACGGCCGAGCTTCCGGAGGCGCCCGACAACGTCTCCGTCATCGGATGCGACGCGGCCAACGGGACCTACTTCCAGCTGTACTCCGACGAGCGCGGCGTCTGCCGCGTCTACGAGATGAGCATCGGCAACGGCGAGTGGAAGCTCTGGCGGGACGGCGAGCCGTTCTCCCAGCGCTTCACGGCGACCTTCAGCGAGGACGGGAACACGATCACCGGACGTTGGGAGATCGCCGAGGACGGCACGAACTACACGACCGACTTCGACCTCGTCTACCGCAGAGTCGACACCTAACGCGGGATCCGAGCCGGTCGACGTGGAACGCTGTCGGCCGACCGAGGCCAGGTGGCGCGCCACAAGAACATCGCCTCGCGTGCGCTTCCGGCTGGCCCGCCTCCAGCGACGGGGGCCCTCACCACGTCCGACCCGCGAAGCGTCGAGCCTCAGTTCGCAGAGTCAGGATCGTCCGCTGCGGCGTGGTCGGCCACCGTCATCCCCGCGTGCTTCAGCGCCCAGTCGAGCGCGAAGTCGGCGACTTCCTCCCACCCATCGATCGCGGGCAGCAGATGCGGACCATCGAACTCCACGATCTCCGTCACCGTCTTGGACTTGTAGTGCTTCGCATTCGAGTGCCCCACCTTCGGGGGGAAGAGATGATCCTGCTTCCCAGAGATGAACAGCAACGGCGGTCGCGCGTCGTTGTGGTAGTCGACGTAGGTGTCGTCCTTCCCGGGGTGGATGTTCGCGAGTGCGCTTCCCCAGAAGACTCTGCCTGAGGCTGGGATGTGGTAGCGCTCGTAGAGCTCGAGTGACTTCTCTTCGCTGAATGTGTTCGCGAATACGTAGTGCCACTGTTTTGGCGTGAAGCCGACCGCTCGATGCCGGTTCGCGGGGTTCTTCAGGATGGGGAACCCGGACTTGATCTCGGAGAGCGGAACGACCTTCACGCCCTCGGTCGGCGCTGAGTCGATCGCCACCCCAACCGCGCCGAAGCCGTGATCGAGCAAGATCTGGGTGAACACGCCGCCGGCCGAGTGCCCGATGATGATCGGCGGACGATCCAATTTCCCGATCATGTTCTCGAGCATGTCGATGATCTCCGGCACCTGGAGCTGCTCGATCGGCGTGGGATCAGCGCGGAGCGCCTCGACCTCGACCTCGAACCCCGGGTACGCAGGTGTGAGGACCGTGTAGCCCTTCGCCTCGTAATACTTCGTCCAGTGCTCCCAACTCCTCGGCGTCACCCAGAAGCCGTGGATCAGGACAATCGTGTCGGGCTTGGTCTTCATCGGGGCCTCTGCCATCGCGGCTCCCCTTCCCTCGTCGACCCCTCCACCCTAGGACGTTCGAGACCGGGAGGACAAGGTCAGGTGACCCCGACGGAGGGGTTGAACCAGCGTCCGGCGCGGGGACGACCCGCCGCCCCACTCGGTGTACGCACAAGGAGCTTTGTCAGCCGATCGCGAGGACTTGGCGGCGCAGGCACCGGAACGTCGCTCGGCTACCGCTCGGGTTGTCAGAGATGGGCTGTGGCCAGGCCTCGACCACTTCCAGCGGGCATGGCGCGATGCTGGGCCGCTCACTCGGTCGCGTCGCCTGAGGACGGCTCCCACCGTCGATAGACGGGCATCTCGTCGTCCGAGTACTCCGTCGCAACCGCCTCCTCGATCGAGCACGCGTAGTGGACAAGCCCGTAGGGCGTCTGGCCGGGGCGCGCCGTCACCGCCGGGTGCGACGGAGGGATCTGTTCGAGCCATCCGCGCACCATGAACTCGCCGTGGTCGCCAGCGTGGTCCTCCCACGGCTGCGCGGTGTGCAACGCGTAGCGCGCGTCGCGCGCCACCTCGCGCATCTTCGGGCTCGTGTCGCGGAACGAGACGCACAACAGCCCGGCCCCGAGCCAGGGAGAGACCGGGTGCACGCGCGGTCCGCCGTCGAGCCGGAGCGTCGCCTGGTACACGATCCGACCCTCCATCCGGTCCCGGGCGAAGGCGGCCAGATCCGGCTCGGCGTCGGCGAACTCAGCCCAGGTGGCCACGACCGAACGCAGCCTACCGCCGTGCTCGACCGGGACGCAGCCGGGACGAGTCCGCCTCTCGCGTGTCCGAGCGTGGAGGAAGGTTCCTGGAACATGGAAGGACTAGCTTCCAGAACGAGGAATCCAAAACGTGGCGTCCAAGTGTTCACGGACCTGCTTCGCGATGGTCTCGGGAGACGCATTCCCGCGACGTTGGGCTCGGGCGACGCTTCGTCGGACCAAGCGGTCGCGATCATCTGTCTCGACGAGCTGAAGGCATGTCGAGCACGCAAGCCAGGCCTCGTCAGCCCGCACCTCGTCCGGAGAATCTCGGACGAGGTGGAAATGCGGTCCTTCGAGCCAGGCGATCACCCGCCGCCCGCCGCAGACGCTGCAAACCGGAGTCACGGAGAGGGCACCACCGGTCAGTCCCGGAGTAGCCGTTCGATGACGTCCCTGAACTCCTCCGGCGAGAACCGGAGCGTGGCGTCACCGACCTCGAGCTCCATCCGCTGCACTCCGGGAACATCGGAAGCCCAGAACGAGAAGGTCCAGATGCGCTCCTCCCTGGCCAGGCGTGCGACGGCCTCTCGCAGCGGCTTCGCCTCCCGGCGCAGGAACAGGTGCATCATCGTCGTGTGAGGGGGATCGGGCAGGACCTCCACACCTGGGAGGTCGCGGAGCGTCTCCGCGATCTCGAGCGCGCGCTGCCGGTAGTCCGCGACTCGCGGCAACCTGGTCCGCAGACCGTTCAGCCCTGAGGCGGCGAGCGGCCACAGGCCGTAGAGCGTGCCACCGTGCCGCCTCCGCCACTCCCGGACGTCCGCCACGACGTCCTCCGGTCCGGCCAGGCAGGCGCCGGCCAGCCCGCCGAGCTGTTTGTAAAACGACACGTACACGGTGTCGAAGGGCTCCGAGATCCCGGCGAGCGGGCGGCCGTAGAACGACTCGCACCCCCACAGGCGGGCGCCGTCCATGTGGACGGCGGCGCCTCGGCCCTTGGCCCACTCCACCTGGGAGATCAGCTCTTCCCAGGCGGGAAGCTGCCCCCCGATCTCCCGCTGCGGAAGCTCGAGCAGCAGCGCGGCCGGTGGCTCGGCGACGGCCCGGAGATCATCGAGCGTGAGGAGACGGGTGGCTTCCCCGACCGGTCGGCCTCCGAGCCCGTGGAGACGCTCGTACCCCCGGCCCTCGAAGTGGTCCAGATGGCAGGTCGGGTGGAACAGGATGGTCCGGCGGTTCCGGCGGTCGGCGTGAACGCGGAGTGCGACCTGCTGCGCCATGGTCCCGCTGGGCAGGAATGCGGCGGAGGGTTTGCCGAGGATGGAGGCCACCTCGCGTTCGACCTCCTCGACCACGCCGCCCTCCCCATAGACATCCGGATCGACGACCCGTGGGATCCCTTCGAGGTAGTCGGCCGGGGTGCGCCATCCGTGCCACGCCAGGAACCGGGTACACGCTCGCCGAAGCGACTCCATCTCCTCGGGCGTGATCTCCTCGGCTACGTCGTCGGTCGTCATGTGGGTCCTCTCCAACGATCCAGCCAGTCAATGCGGGCTCCGATCCGCCAACGTTTCATGTTGGCGGCGCCACGGTGCTCAGGATGCGGCGACCGCGGACTCCAGCAGCGACAGCGTCACGGCATCGGCGTCCACCTCGGCGCGGACACCGAGCGGCATCGGTACGTTCGGCGCGTTGTGGCCGACGTCAACGTTCCCGAGTACCGGGATGTCACGCTCGCCGAGCACATCGAGGACAACCTCGCGCAGCGTGCCCGGTCCGCCCTCGGTGGGCTCGACCTCGAAAGGGGCACCCACGACCATGCCCGCGATCCGATCGAGCACCCCCGCGTACCGCAGCACGTGCAGGTCGTTCCAGACCACCGCGGTCGATGTGAAGGCCTCCTCCCAGAACAGGATCGCGCCGTCGAAGCGCTCCGGGCTCAGCGCGTACGGCGTGGCCTGCACCCGTACCAGACGGTTGAGCATCCCGCCGATCAGCCGACCCTGCGCACGGCCCGACCGCCAGCGCTCCCACCGGCTGCCCGGCGGCAGGGCACCCGGCGCGCTGCCCCTTGTCAGTACGCGGAGGTAGATGTCTGCGAGCTGTTTGCGGCGGCTGTCGTCGCACTCGTTCCAGTCACCGAAGCCATGCGTGACAAGGTCGGAATGCATGGACACCAGGCCGGTACGCGCATGCAGCGCCAGATGCAGCGCGGAGATGTCGCTGAAACCCAGCACCGGCTTGGGGTCCGTCCGTACTGCTGCGAAGTCGATCAGGTCGAGATAGCTCAACGTCATCCGCCCTCCGGTGAGCGAGAAGATCGCACGTACCTGCGGATCCCGCAGCAGACCGTTGAACTCCTCGGCAACCTCCCGAGGCGGGGCGGCCGCCCACCACCACCGCCGGTCCAGGTCGACCAGCGGTGACACGCGGACGGTGAACCCCATCTGCTCGATGGCCTCGACACCGCGCCCGAGCAGCGACGCCTCACTCTGCTCCAGCCCGCCGGACAATGCCACCACCGCAACGAGATCGCCCGAGCGCAGCGCCTTCGGACGCAGGATCGACGGCATGCTGGGCCTCCGTTCTGGGGTCGGGCCATCCGACCAACGGTGCTTCGGTGGACCGAGCGAGTCAGTCTACGTACGAGGACCGCATCGGCGGCTCGTCAGCGTAGCTCAGCGAGACGCTGCGACACGACATGAGCGTGCGGTAGACGCGTCTCCGCACCCTCGCGCATGAGCGCGAGAACGGAAGCGACGAGAGCTGCTCGGAGCGCACCGGGCTCGAATGCGCCGACGTGGACATCCTCGAATCGAGCAAGGGTCTCAGCGGAAAGGTCGTCGTAGCCGCGCGCCTGCACCGCGGTCAGCCCCTGACGGAGGCACGCAAGCGAGAGCGCGTGGTCGCGTACGGCGCCGACGTAGTGCTCCGCTTGCCATATCCGCCCGCGCTCGATGCACACGCGCGCGTGGAGCGCGTAGATGACGCCCCACCCGAAGATGTCCCGTGCGACCGGCGGCGTGGGAAGGAAGAGGTCCCCTGCGACCGGCGGCGTGGGGGCCTCCGGCCCGCCCGCAGCCGTCTCCCCGAACAGGAGCCGGAATCGTGGCCCACCGGGACGAAACTGAGCCGCCGGCGTCATTGAGAGGTCCAACTGCAGCAGGTCCGGCAGCAGGAACACCCGGTAGGTGGTCGGCCCGCGCTCGAGCTCGGCGAGCGGCACCGCGTCGAGTTCGTCGATGAGCATGCGTGTCCAGTCGTCGAGCACGTCGGCAACCGGAACATGGCCGGCGGTGCCGAAGGTAAGATCCACGTCGGAGAAGCGGTCGCCGCCGTCCACGGCAAGCGAGCCCACGGCGGCTCCGGCGACGACGCGCTCATCTTCCTGCGCGAGCCGGAGCACGCGCTCGCGGAGAGCGTCCCGCTGCTCAAGGGTGAACACGAGGCGCGATCCTAGCTCGTCCCATGTGATCCACCCCACGACGCCGCCCGCAGCGTCCCGCCGGGCGCGCGCACCACGCGATAGGTTCGTGAGCGTCAGCCGGTCTCATCGTCAGAACAAAGGAGGGATCATGGGCAACGTGGTGATCGACATGAGCATGTCATTGGACGGCTACATCGCGGCTCCCAATGACAATCCGGAGCAGGGGCTGGGCGAGGACGGGATGAGGCTCCACAACTGGGCGTTCGACGATCCTTCGGTGTTCGAGCGGGTGTACGGCAACCTGGTCGAGGAAACGGGCGCCGTGGTCATGGGCCGCCGGAGCTACGACAACTCGATCGAGGCATGGGGTGGCGAGGGTCCGTTGGGCGAGGTCCCGTGCTTCGTCGTCACCCACAAGCCGCCGGAGAGCTCGGACCCGGTCTTCACGTTCGTCACCGACGGGATCGAGCGTGCCCTCGCGAAGGCCCGGGAGGTCGCCGCCGACAAGCGGATCGGGCTCATGGGCGCCAACCTCGACCAGCAGTTCCTCGCCGCCGGGCTCGTGGACGAGATCAGGATCCACCTGGTCAATGTCCTGCTCGGAGGGGGCCGTCGGCTGTTCGACCAACTCCCGCAGCGAATCGAGCTGGAACAGACCGGGCTCAGCCAGACCGACGGCGTGACGCATCTCGAGTACCGCGTTCTCCGTAGCGCTCCCAGCGATTGACGAGGCCGCGCGCCCGGTGACGCAAGACCGTGCTGTCCGAGTGCGCGTGAATGTACCTTGGACCGTACGAGTCAGGGAACGCCGGGACGGCGAGGCGCGTCGACGACCGGCTCGGGCGCGTGCCACACGGCCTCGACGTTGTTCTGATGCAAGTCGTTGACGAATGCCGCGTAATACCGCTCGGAGTACTGCGTCCAGACCCCGGGCTCGCCGCGGACGGTCGCGCCGTTTGCGACGGCGGCCGCGAAGAATGCATCCACGGCGTCCCGGCCCTCGGCGGAGAAGGCAACATGCGCCGCTGTGGTCACGGGCTCCCCACGGCAGATCGTGAAGTCGTCCAGTTCCTCGGCTCCGTAGGAGACACAGTCGTCCTGAACGTAGAGTTCCTCATAGCCGAGAGGCGCGAGGGCGGCTGTATAGAGCCCCCGGCTGGCGTCCAGGTCTGCCACGACGAAGAGCACGTGATCGACGACGACGCGGCGAACCGTCATTGGTTCACGCTATCAACGCCGGGCCTGGGTCGCTACCGTCGGGAAGCCACGCGCTTGCTGGACGGCTGCGTGGGCCGGGGTTGCAAGGGAGCATCAAGTGGGGGCATCTTGAGATCAAGCTACGAGTGGCGGTTGACTGAATCGTGCCTAGCGACTCTCCTCTTGATTCCACCATCGTCGAGAGATCATGGGCACGGAGACCTAAGCCTTCGGAAATACGAAGTGTCCGCCGCACGCAGCGGCCCCTGGGTGTCTAGGGAACGGAGTCCACACAGTCTGCCGTTGACAGCCCTGGATCGCAATCCTATCGTTGGTTTGAGCGGTGTCTTGGATGTCGCGTCTCGTATGAACGCGAGCGGAAGAACCAAGGGAATCTGGCTTCGGTCAGTTCACCCAGACGTTCACCTGGTGCACCAGGTATCCTCGGCGCCGCTCCTTTCTTTGACTGGGCATGCCTGATCACGCAGGATTCGCCGCCGCGGTAACCGTCCGGGAAAACGTCCTCAACGTCGCCCTCCTGGCGGCCTACGCCAACGGGTCGTTCCCCAAGGTGCTTGAGGCGGACCTGCCCGGCGGACCGCCGGACGTCGCCACCAACCTCTTCCTGGGTCAACCCGAGCTCAACTGCGAAGGATCGACGAATCTCCTCGTGTTGACTCTTGGCATATGGGGTCCGCTGAAGGTCACGATGAACGGGGTCGAGCACGATGCTCAGATCGCCGGCGAGCTCGAGGTGACGATCAGACCTGTATTCCTGCCTGGCTCGAACCTGCAGTTGGCTCCTTCCGATGAGGATGTCGTCGTACGCCGCTGGTCGGCTTCGGTGACGTCCGCGGGCACGCCGGCCGAGGTCGTGGCTTTCCTGGTCGGAGATCAGTTCAAGACTCGGCTGCAGCGGGCTATCCGGTTTGCCATCGCGCTCCGGCTGGTCACACTGCCGTCCATCGACGTGAGCTTCTTCGGCCCGCTGGCCAATATGGCGACGACCGTCGCCGCCAAGGTGCGCAATGGCAGCCTGCTGCTGGGTCTGAACTTAGAAGGGGACGCCGACCCTCAGTTCGTGGGCGATCCTGAGGCGCTACTCGACTTCGCGAGGAGCAATGACTTGGCAGGTGTGGTCAACGCGGCCGCCACAGATTTGCTTCTGGACGACCTACACACCCGCATGGTCACCGACATCGAGAACGAAGGGGCGACGCTCGACCGGTTCTCCGTGACTCCGGAGGCTGGCTATTTCCAGGTCACCGGTGCCGCGAGCAAGTCTTCGGGGACCGTCAACTTCTCGTTTCAGGTCGTCCCCAGCATGTTCCACACGAGGCCCGGGGCGACCCTCTCCTTCAGGAGGAAGAGCATTCGGATCAAGAGCCGCACCTGGGCGGCGCTGGAGTTCCGGATCGAGGGAGTCGACACCGACGTCGACCGGTCCTGGTGGGTCATCGTTCTCGAGGTGTTCGTCGGCGTTCTAACACTCGGGATGGCGGTCCTGTATGTCGAGGACCTCGTCAGTGCCGCCGGCCAGAACTTCAGCGGCAGGGTCAAGGCCGCCAAGCCAGGCGCGCCCGCGAACCGGGTCCGCCGTACGATTCCTCCCCCGGGCGGTGTGGCGGTGCGGATCGGCGTCGACCAGTTCGACATTTCCGCCGACGGGACGTACGTCGGGATCTCCGTGCGCCCGTTCCCTACCCCCGCCGGCCTGCTCGGGCCCACGATCGTGCCGAGCACATACGCCAGCGACACCTTGCGCTACCTCATCCGACTCCCATCAGGGGTGACGGCGGACGATCCCGCGCTGCGCGTACGCTGGACCTTGGAGGATCGAACGAACAGCGTGGTACTGGCCGATGAGGACGTGCCCGCGGTCGGGCGGCTGTGGCTGGAGTTCAGGCCCGCCACGTTTGCGGGCGCGACGGACTTCGGCGTGGTCGCCCGGCTGTACCGCCAGCTAGGCCCGGCCGCAACTGAGTTGGGGACCCAGTCACTCAATGTGCATCTTCGTGGCTCGCTCCCACAGCAGGCGTACGTCCGCTGGCGCTCGCAGGTGGGCAACCCGCAGATCGAGTTCGACGAGGCCACCAACACGTGGGTGCTCCGCGGTGAGGCCCAGGTGCGTAGGTGGTCGGAGTGGCATCGCACCGACGCGCCCTGCCGCGCGGTCAATGTGCCCAACACGTTCCGCGTCGAGGTGGAGAGAGTTGACCGGCTGCCCTTCTCCTTGCGGTTCGTGGAGAACCATCGGAAGGGACTCTGCCCGTACTGCTTCTTCGGTGGTCCCGCCGGGGTGAATGCGAACCTCTGAGCTGGGAGTGTAACGGCGCGTTTGCCAGCAGCCCTCGATCGACACTCAGGAGAACGTAGCCAAGAATCGAGGACGGCGCGTGACAATGAACGCGGGAAGCACCCGAGAGGAGGTGCTGAAGTACGCTCAGTCCTCCCAGGATCGGTTGCTGGAAAATCGGCATCCGCCAGGACCACTACGCTGCCCAAATAGCGAGCGCCGAGCCAGCCGGCGACAGCTGAGGAAGGGCGGAACGTTCGGCCGTGACAGCGCCGCCATCGCGGCAGGGCTAGGTGCTGAGAATCGCGGCCAGAACGAGGGATGCCGCTGTCGGGTTATGGGCCAGCTCCCACAGCAGCTCGGCTACCGGACGCATCCGCTCATTCGCGGCAATCTGGCGGATCCTGTCGTCTCGCTCAGCCTCGGGGAGGGTCACGACTTCGACGACGAGGGCCTTGAGCGGCGGAGGGGCCGAGGCGGCCACGACTTGGAGCGCTCGCGCTGGCTCGGGGAAGGCCATACCCCGACACTACGCTCCGCCAGAAGCTAGCGATACGAGGTAGGTCGGAAAGTCGAAGGCGAGCTGCGTGGCTCTCGGTTTCCCTCCGTACTGCCGACTAACGCCGGCTTCCCCTGCCTCTTGAGAAACCGCAGGTAGAGCGAGTGCCAATTTTCCGAAAGTCGGCGGCAAGGAAAGAACTGGATGTTTAGCGGCGCGGGTTCTTGCTCTTAGAGCGTCGTTCGGTGCGGAAACGGTTGGATGATTTCCGAAGAACCGGCTCGGGGCTACAACACAACTGCTAGTAGCCCTACTTTAGGACCCGCCTTACGGACTGTCTCTCTGACAGGAGAAAAGCAGGAGTGGATGGAGGTGGATCGAGCTCCACTGTTGTTGCTACGCCTCGTCCCCCGACCATTGTGTATATACCATTACCCCTGGTAACCCGTACGCTGCACATCTACATTGACCTGCGGTTATGCACCGAAGGCATGAGTGTCTGCCTTCTAAGCTTCACCGGGGTATCCACTATGCGAAGGCCAGGCAGGCATCGGCTTGAACAGCCCGACGATCATATTCGGGGGCCTGGGTAACTGACACTTGAATGCCCGAGTGTTCGGAATGCCCCCTGAGCCTGGACGAGCAGCTGGATGAGACTCGTGCGCGGTGCGGCGGCGAACGGCGAGGAGGAAGCCGAACTTGGGAGGAGGCATCTCACCCGCGCCAGTGTTCAGGGATGGCAACGCTAGAGGGGCTTGCTCATGGCAACTTCGTTTTCCTCAAACCCGAGCGATCGGTAGAGGTTGCGAGCGACGTCGTTGCGGGCTCCGACGTGAAGGGCGATGCGAGTTAGTCCCCGCTTTCGTGCCTCTTCCTCGGCGAGGACCATCGCTGCCTTGGCGTAGCCATAGCCGCGGTAGGGCTCGTCTACGTCGATGTCGTACACGACCAAGGTCGGCTCATAGGCGTCGCGACGTTCGACCAGCCACAGGTGGCCCACTGGCTCGCGTTCGACCTCGATCACGAACACGAAGTGTCCTGCCGAACGATGCCCGTCGATCTCCGCGACAGCTCTTGACCTAGCCTTATCCGACGACATCGCGTAGTCGCGGACCAGATCCTGAGCGTAGTCCTCACGCAATAGCGGCAGCCAAGCCACAAACTCTTCGTCCTCCATGGGCCGCAGCTGCATAGTCACGCCACGACCCTACCGCGCTGACCGCTCTCTCTGAGATCGGCTAGCTCAAAGCGAAGGAAGGCATCCTGGGGTGCGCGAGCTTTCGGGAATGTATCTCGAGGCCAGCCAGCGACCGTCCCTGCGTCGAGGCG
>JBOGVL010000019.1:0-16322 GCA_050692535.1 Actinomycetota bacterium
CCCTGGGCCTCACGACGGTCGCCGAGGGCATCGAGTCCGACGAGCACCTTCGGGAGCTTCGTCGCCTCGGGTGCGATCTGGCCCAGGGGTACTGGTTCGCCAAGCCGATGGCGGGCGCCGACATGGAGCGGTACCTCGCCGGGGAATCGGACGAGGTCGCCATCGAGCTCGCGACGTCCGCCGAGGTCACCGTCCTCCCCTAGTCGGGGAGCACGATGAAGCGGGCCGGGCCGGCCTCGATCTCGGCGCGGATCCGCTCGATCACGTCGGGGGGAACGGGGCTGTCGAGCGTCAGCCCCATCAGGGCGGTGCCGCCCCGCGTCGGGCGGCCGACGTCCATCGTCGCGATGTTGACGTCGTGCTCGCCGAGGATCGTGCCGACCCTCCCGATGACGCCGGGCCGGTCCTCGTACGTGAAGAACAGCATGTAGCGTGCGGGCGCCATCTCGATGTCGTAGTCGTTCACCTGCATCACGCGCTCGGCGTTGCGCTTGCCCACGAGCGTCCCGGCCGCGCTCACGGGGCCCTGGTCCGTATCCGCTCGGACGTGGATCAGGTTCACGTAGTCGCTCGAGACGGTCGAACGCATCTCGCTGATCGCGATCCCCCGCTCCCCCGCGATGATCGGGGCGTTCACGAACGAGACCGGCTCGTGCACGACCCCGGACAGCACACCCTTCACCACGGCGAGCGTGAGCACCCGGGTGTCGGATTCGGCGATCCGCCCGAGGTACTGCGCCTCGACGCCGCCCACCGCCCCCTGCGCGAGCCCCGTCAGCAACGCTCCGAGCTTGTGGGCGAGCGGCAGGAACGGCCGGATGGCCTCGCTCACCTCGGCGCCGGCCGACACGTTGACCGCGTACGGCACGAAGTCACCAGAGAGCGCCAGGCGCACCATCTCCGCGACCGACGTTCCGGCCTTGTCCTGGGCCTCGGTCGTCGACGCGCCGAGATGCGGCGTGACGACCACCTCGTCGAACCCGAACAGCGGCGAGGAGGTGGTTGGCTCGACCGCGAAGACGTCGAGCGCGGCGCCGGCGACCTTGCCGTCCTCGACGGCCTTCGCCAGCGCGTTCTCGTCCACGATGCCGCCGCGGGCCGTGTTGACCAGGCGGGCGCCCTCCTTCACCAACGCGAGCTCCCGCTCGCCGATCAACCCCTCGGTATCGGGCGTGCGCGGCAGGTGGACCGTGATGAAGTCCGCCTGCACGAGCAGCGCCTCGAGCGTGGGCATCAGCTCGACGCCCATCTCCTTGGCGCGCTCCTTCGGCACGTACGGATCGAACGCGATGATCCGCATCCCGAACGCCGCGCAGCGCTGGGCCACGAGCGCCCCGACCCTCCCGAGTCCGACGACGCCGAGCGTCTTGCCCTGCAGCTCGACGCCCTGGTATGCGGCGCGCTCCCACCGGCCGGCCTTCAGCTCGCGGTTGGCCCGCGGGATGTTGCGCGCCTGCGCGAGCAGGAGCGCGACCGTGTGCTCGGCGGCAGAGACGATGTTCGACTGCGGCGCGTTGACGACCATGACGCCGCGACGGGTCGCGGCCTCGACGTCGACGTTGTCCAACCCGATCCCCGCCCGGGCGATCACCTTCAGGTTCTCGGCCGCGCCGATCACGTCGGCGCCCACCTGGGTCTGGGATCGCACGACCAGCGCGTCGTACGGCGCGATCGCGTCGACGAGCCCCCCCACGGCGAGCTCCGGCCGGACGTCGACCTGAAAGTCTCGGCGCAGGACGTCGAGCCCCGCCTCCGAGAGCTTCTCGGTGACGAGGACCCTCACGCGGTGGATCCCGGGGGGATCAGGTCGCGTGCTCCTGGAACACGCCCTCGGCCGCCCCCACGGCGGCCCCGCGCTTGACCGGGAACCCGAGCCGCTCGAGCGTCATCTCGAGCGCCGCCAGCCCGCGGATGATGTCCAGCTGGCTGAAGTACCCGAAGTGCCCGATCCGGAAGACCCTGCCCTTCAGGGGGCCCTGGCCGGGCGCGAGCACGCAGCCGAAGTCCGATCGGATCCGGTCGGTGATCGTGTCGGCGTCGATGCCCTCGGGCGCGCGGATCGCGGTGACGGTCCAGTTGTTCTCCAGCCCCTCGCCGAACAGGTCCAGTCCCAGGGCCTGCACGCCCTCCTTCACCGCTCGGGACAGCTGCCCGTGCCGCGCGAGCGCCTGCTCGACGCCGTCCTGGAAGTAGACCTCGAGGGCCGCGTGGAGGCCCTGCATGACGCTGATCGCGGGGGTCCACGGGTTCTCCGGTTCGGGCAGCTCGGCGAACCGGCGGTACGTGCTCCAATCGAAGTAGAACCGCGGCATGGTCGACGACGCCTGCGCGGCCCACGCCCGCGCCGAGATCGCGACGAACGCGATCCCCGGCGACGCGCTCAGCGCCTTCTGGGATCCCCCGACGGCGACGTCGATCCCCCAGTCGTCGAAGGCGAACGGCACCGCGCCGAGGCTCGAGACCACGTCGGCGACGACCATCGCCCCGGCCTCGTTGGCGACCCGGGCGAGCTCCTCGACCGGCTGGATCACGCCCGTGGAGGTCTCGGACTGCGTGAGGAGCACCGCCTTCACCGGGTGCTCGGCGAGGGCATCCGCGACCTCACCGGGATCGACCCGGCGCCCCCACTCGTATTCGACCGTCCGCACGACGAGCCCGTGGGCCTCGGCGAGCTTGCGCCAGCGCTCCGCGAAGAACCCGGCGAGCGGGACGAAGACCTCGTCGCCCGGCGAGAGCACGTTCTGGATGGCGGACTCGAGGCCGCCCGTGCCCGAGGACGTCATGAGCAGCACGTCGGCGCGTTCGGTCCGGTAGAGCTCCTTCAGCCGCGCCGTCACGTCGCGCATGAGCCGGCCGAACCCAGGTCCCCGGTGGTACACGAGCGGGCTGCCCTGCGCGAGCAGCACCTCGGGCGGGATCGGGGTCGGTCCGGGCGCGAGGATGATCTCGGGTCGATCCACGGTCAGCTCCTCGAGGGTGATCCGGCGCCATCTTGCGGGCGGGTCGCCAGCGTATCATCGGTGTGGTCGCCGCCCTCCCTCGGGCGGCTTGTTCGTGTGATGACGACATTCGTCTTCCTGCTGAAGCGTTTCTTCGCCCAGCGCCTGCTGGGCGTTGCGATCGTCGTCACGCTCGGGTTCACGATCGGCGTACTCGTCGCCGGGCCGATCTACGCCGACGCGGCGCGGGAGGCCATCCTCTCGTCGCAGGTCTCGGTCGAGGGCACGACGGTCAAGAACGTCCGGTTCACGGTCTTCGGCAACCCGGACTTCGCGTACTTCCCGGC
This sequence comes from Actinomycetota bacterium, assembly GCA_050692535.1. Classification (GTDB taxonomy): domain Bacteria; phylum Actinomycetota; class UBA4738; order UBA4738; family HRBIN12; genus CALGFI01. Next base: position 3,287 of record JBOGVL010000019.1, read on the forward strand.
CGACGAGCAGATGATCGACGCGATGCCGACGTTGCCGCTCTCGGCGATCGTTCGCCAGGGCCGCGGCACCATCCGGCTCGTCGGAACCCGCGAGGGCGCCGACCCCCTCTCGCTGACGGTCGTGTTCCGCGACGGGGCCGCCGACCACCTGCGGCTTCGAGGCGATCCGCCCGAGACGCCGGACCAGATCGCGCTGCCGGGAGGGATCGCCCGCCTCCTCGGCGTCCGGATCGGCGACCCCCTGACCGCCGTCGGGCCCACCGGGGCCGAGGCCGTCCTCACGCTCGTGGGCACGTTCGACCCCCCCGGCGCCGACGAGGAGGAGTTCTGGTACGGCGGACAGTCTCCCTTCCCCGCGCCGGACTCGACCGAGCTGCCGCCGGGCCTGATGGGGACGAGCGGCTACCTCGCGACCGTCCCCGCCCTCGGCGTGACGAGCGAATACGTCTGGGACGGCTACGTCGAGTACGAGGGGCTGCGCTTTGACGAGGCCGTCCTGCTGCCGGCCGGGATCGGCCGGGTCGCCCAGACCCTTCGCGACGGCGACGCCGAGCTGGTGTCCCTGCAGGTCACGACCGGCGTCGACACGATGGTCGAGATCGTGAGCCAGCGCGTCGCCGACCTGCGGGTCCCGATCTTCCTGGTCGTGTTCCAGATCGGCGCGGTGACGCTCGCGGTGCTCGCCGGCGTCGGTTCGCTCGTGCTCACCCGGCAGTCGTTCGAGCTCGCGGTCCTCCGCAGCCGAGGGTTCTCGGGACGCAAGCTCCTGTCGGCGCAAGGGGTGCAGGCGGGCCTGTCCGCGCTGGTGGCGTTCCCGCTCGGGCTCCTCCTGGGGATGGCGCTCGCGTTCCTGGCGTCGCGCTCGAACGGGCCGTCGCTGCCCGGCGTCCTGTTTCCCATCGAGCTGTCACCGTTCGCGCAGGCGCTGGGCATCGTGGGCGCCGTGCTGGGCGCGCTTGCCCTCCTCCTGTTGTCGGTGCCCCACGTCCGGCGAACGATCCTGGAGGAGCGCCGGCTGCTCTCGCGGGAGGACCGGCCCCTGCTCGCCCGAGTGCCGGTCGAGCTGTTCGTGCTCCCGGTCGCGGCCTTCGCGTTCGTGCAGCTGCGCAACAGCGACATCGAGAACACCGCGGCTCGGACCGACCTCGACCCGCTCGTGCTGCTGACGCCGACCCTGATCATCTTCGCGCTGTCCTTCTTTTCCCTGCGATTCCTGTTGTTCGTCCTCCGGCGCCTCGACCGCCGCGTCGGCCGGACGCGGCGGCTGGCCGTGTACCTGGCCATCCGCCGGCTCGGCCGGTCGCCGGGGACGAGCTTCGCGATCTCGCTCTTGCTGGTGCTGTCGGTCGGCCTCCTCGTCGTGTCGACCTCTTACCGCGCGATCGTGCTCCAGAACCACGAGGACAGCGCGCGCCAGCAGGTCGGGTCGGACTGGAACGTGCAGATCGCCGTTCCGGAGCAGCCGCTCGCGGCGATGGGCGACCTGCCGCCGAACTCCACGGCCGTGATCCGGTCGGTGCCGACGTTCGAGCAGACCGGCGACTTCGCCCTGGCGCCGAGCGCGATCGCCGTCGACCCCGCCACGTACGCCGAGGGCGGATGGTGGCGCGACGACTACTCGACGACGTCCCTGTCGGATTGGCTCGCGGCCCTCGACACGCCGGACCCGGCGGTCCCGGTCGACGACGAGAGCTTCTCGGCCGAGGTGACGGCCGACGCCCTCGCCGCGGGGCTCGAGATGATCGTGACCTACCAGACCGAGGGCGGCGAGGTCCTCGAGGTTTCGGCCGGGACGCTCGAGGAAGGGACGGCGCCCTACGAGGCCACCCTCCCCGGGGCCGTCGCCCTCATGTCGATCTCGTTCCGCGAGGCGGAGATCGGCGGCCTTCCGGCCTCGGCCCGGCTGGGGCTCGCCGACGTGCTGGCCGGAACGACATCGGTCTCGCTGGCGGACTGGGAGGCGCTCGTGTGGCGCGGGAGCAGCGGCGAGGTCCGGCCGGAGGGCGGGGGCGTCACCGTCTTCATCGACCCCGGCGCGGGCCGGATCGTGGGCGGGATCGCCCCACCGCTGCCGCCGATCCCGGTGCTCGCCTCCCGAGAGGTCGTGCGGTCACAAGGCGGCGAGTTCTTCGCGACGATCGGCGCCCAGCGGCTCTCCTTCCGCGTCGAGGCGACGGCCCAACACTTCCCGTCCGTCGCCGGCGACTTCATGGTGATCTCCACACCCGCGCTCCTTCGCGCGGCGGAGCGCATCCCCGAGGCCGGGCTGTCCCTCAACGAGGTGTGGGCGACGGGCGAAGGCGACCCGAGGCCGGCGCTCGAGGGCGCGGGCCTCATCACCGGGGATACCCGTGCGGCCGGCCCGATCATCGGCGCGCTCGCCCAGCTGCCGCAGTCGCTCGCGGTGGGGATGAACTACGCGGCCGCGGCCGGCGGCCTCGGCCTGGTCGTGATCGGCGTGGCCGTCGGCCTGTACTTCGCGCAGCGGCGGCGCGAGTTCGAGTTCGCCTCGCTCCGCGCGATGGGCGCCGAGCCGGGGCAGATCTCGCGCGTGATGCTGCTCGAGCAGGGGCTGATGATCGTGTTCGCGATCGCCGTCGGCGCCGGGTTGGGGTTCGGAATCCTGAAGCTCGTGATGCCCTACGTCGGGCGGAGCATCGGATCCGCGTTCCCCGAGCCGATCCTGGTCGTCGACTGGCTCTCGATGGGGATCGCGCTCGCGGCGATCGTCGCGGCGACGGCGGTCGGCCTCCTGGCGGCGCTTCGCGCGCTGGTGCGCTCGTCGGTCACGTCGGTGCTGCGGGGTGAGGCCGAGTGAGCACGGCCCGGCAGGACCTCGTGGCCGGCCCCGAGTCGTTCCACGACGCGCTGGTCCAGTTCCGGCACGTGTACAAGATCTACCGCGTCGCCGACACGGGCGTGGTCGCGCTCGGCGGCGTCAACTTCGACATCGCGGACGGCGAGTTCCTCGCGATCGTCGGTCCGAGCGGGGCGGGCAAGTCGACGATCCTGAACCTGATCGGCGGGCTCGACCGCGCGACCGCGGGGACGGTGGAGGTGGAGGGACGCGACCTCGGGCGCGTGGGGGAGGACGAGCTGGTCGGCTATCGGCGCGACCGTGTCGGATTCGTCTGGCAGGGCACCGCGCGGAACCTGGTGCCGTACCTCTCGGTCGTGGAGAACGTCCGGCTGCCGGCAACCGCCCGCGGGATGACCGTGCCCGCGGCGGCCCGCTCACCGATGGAGCTGCTCGAGATCGTCGGGCTCGCGGATCGCGCGAGGCACCGGCCGGGCCAGCTCTCCGGCGGCGAGCAGCAGCGCGTGGCGGTGGCGGTCGCGCTCGCGAACGTGCCGAAGATCCTGCTCGCCGACGAGCCGACGGCCGAGCTCGACACCGAGTCGGCCGCGCGGGTGCTCGACGCGTTCAACGGCGTCAACAAGGAGTTCGGCGTGACGATCGTGATGGTCACCCACGACCTGATCGCCGCCAAGCGGTCGAGCCGCCAGATGCGGCTTCGCGACGGCCAGCTTCTGGTCGAGGGCCGGCCCGCGGGCCCGATCTCGGAGGACGGGAGGCTGCGGCTGCCCGAGGAGGCCGTCGACGCGCTCGCCGGGCTGGACCTCGAGGTCGAGGTGCGCGACGGCGAGGTCCGCGTCCGCCGCCGCGGCGAGGGGGGGCTGGTCGGTGGCTGAGCCGCTGCTCTCCGGGCACGACGTGGTGCGCACCTACCGCGGTCCGCAGGGCGTCCAGGCCGTGCGCGGCGCCTCGCTCGTACTCGCCCCCAAGGACTTCGTCGCGCTGATGGGGCCGTCGGGCTCGGGCAAGACCACGTTCATCGGCGTGTTGTCGGGGCTGGACGCCCCGGACGGGGGCGACGTGCGGTGGAAGGGCCGGCCGATCCGCGAGCTCTCGTTCGCGGAGCAGATCGACCTCCGCCGGACCGGCATGGGCATCGTGTTCCAGAGCTTCGGGCTGCTGCCGACGTTGTCGGCCATCGAGAACGTCGAGCTGCCGCTTCGGGTCGCCGGCGCCGACCTCGCCGACGCGCGGACCCGCGCCGAGCACTGGCTCGACCGGCTCGGCCTGTCCGACCGGCTCCACAATCGGACGTTCGAGCTGTCGGCCGGCCAGCAGCAGCGCGTGGCCGTCGCGCGGGCGCTCATCACCGATCCCGAGGTCGTGCTGGCCGACGAGCCGATCGCGGAGGTCGACACCGAGAACGCCGACCTGATCCTGGAGGCGCTCTGGGAGGTGATCCGTCGCGGTGGCGCCGTGCTCGCCGCGACGCACAACCCCGAGGCGCTGCGCTACTGCAACCGGGTCGTGCTCTTCCGCGACGGGAAGATCGAAGCCGAGGGCAAGCCCGAGGAGATCGCCGCCCGCCTCACGGTGGACTAGCGGGGCGCCCCCCCTACACCCGGAAGCCGTGAAAGACGTCCTCGCCGGCGCCGTGGTGGAAGTCTTCGGCGGACAGCTCACCGATCGGCGCACGGCGGCGGAGCAACCGGTCCAAGAGCGAACGTCGGCCGTTGTGCCACGCCACCGCCCGCGCGATGGAGTCCTTTCGGGCGTCGGCGCGCTTGCGCTGCTGGTTCAGGTCGCAGGGCATGTGCGTGATGTTCGGCTGGATCACGCGGTCACTCCTTGGGCGGATGGAGCTGCCGGAGGTCGAACTCGGGGTCGGTCAGCTGCGCCGGGTCCGGGTGGGCCTTCGTCTTGATGAGCGGCATCGAGCGCCTCACGTCGAACTTCCAGTTCATGCTGAACGTCGACAACAATTGTCCCCGATTGAGCAGGAACGCGGCGAACGACCGATCCTCGAGGCTGCCGCGGATCACGGTCCGGTCCCACTCGGTGGCGAAGCCGGCCATCTGGATCTGCGCGTCGTACTGGTCCGACCAGAACCAGTGGGCGTCGTCGAAGTCCTCGTTCGCGCCGAGGAGGTTCCTCGCCACGTGCTCCCCCATCTTCATCGCGTTGTCGAAGTGCTCCACGCGGATCGGCCCGAACACGGGATGCTCGTGCCGGGCCACATCGCCGATCGCCCAGACGCCCTCGACCGCCGTCCGGAGCGTGCGGTCGACCGGGATGCCGTCGCCCGTCGGCACGTCGCTCCGCTCGGCGACCTCGACGACGGGCTCGACGCCGACGCCGACGACCGCGAAATCACCCTCGATGCGCCGGCCCTCCTTGGTGACGACGGCCTCGAACCGCCCGTCGCCTTCGAACCGCTCCGCGGCGTCGCGGAAGACCATCTCGACGCCGTGGTCACGGTGCAGGGCCTCGATCGCCCCACCCAGCTCGGGACCGAGAACCCGTTCGAGCGGCGTGCCGAAGAACTCCACCACGGTGACCTCGAGCCCGAGCTGCCGCAGGGAGGCCGCGACCTCGGCGCCGATGAACCCCATCCCGACGAGGACCGCCTTCGAGCCGGCCTCGGCGGCAGCCCGGATCGCGTCCGCGTCCGGAGCGAACCGGAGGTCGTGCACGCCCGGTAGGGCGAGCCCTGGCCAGTCGAATCGCCGGTTCCGCGAGCCGGTCGCGATCACGGCCTGATCGAACGCGACGGCCTCGCCGCCGTCGAGCTCGACCACGCGCTCCGTGACGTTCACCCGCTCGGCCCGGACGCCGAACCGTGCGTCGACGTCATTTTCCGAGTACCACTCCGGGGGACGGACGTAGTGGTGATCCGACTCGCCCCGCAGGTACTCCTTCGAGAGCGGCGGCCGCTCGTAGGGGTCCATCGGCTCCTCGCCGATCAGGACGATTCCGCCGTCGAACCCCTGGTCACGCAGCGAACCGGCCGCGGTCGCCCCGGCCATCCCCGCCCCGACGATGACGATCGATGCCACTACTCGTCGAGCAACACCTGGAGCGAACCGTCCTGTTCCCGCGCCTCGAAGACGTCGACCGGGTCGGTCGCCGGGCCGTGCACCGCCTGGCCCGTCGTGATGTCGAACCGGCTTCCGTGGCACGGACACTCCACGACGGTCTCTTCCAGATCTCCCTCGGCGAGCGAGCACTGCTGGTGCGTGCACAGGTCGCCGAACGCGCGAAGGACCCCGTCGACATTGGCGACCGCCACCTGATGCTCGCCCGCGGTATACGAGTTCATCTCGCCGTTGCCGAGCTCGCCGGCCGATCCGACCGTGACCCACTCCGCCATACCGCGACCCTCCTCGGTTTCGGGACCGCCGCAGCGTACCGCACCCCTTGTCAACCCCGGGCGCCCCGGGTCCGATGGTCTGAGGGTGAGGCGGACACTCCTGATCCTGGCCCTCGCCCTCGCGGCGACGGCGTGCGGCAAGGCCGATGCGGACCGGTCCCGGCCCGAGCCGCAGGGCCCCCCGCCGACGTCGGACGGCGCGACGGCCGTCGGCGGCACGAACTCGACCGATCCGGCGACGATGCTGACCGGGCCGACCGGCGAAGCCGCCGAGGCCGAGGAGGCAGAGGCGGAGGAGGCGGACGCCGGGGCGAGCACCGACGATCTCGAGGTCTTCGGCTACGCGACGAGCGACGAGGCGGCCCTCGCCGCCGACCTGAGCGCGGTGGCGGGCACCCTGGCGTCGCTCGAGGCCGACCTGCGGGCCCAGGATGTCGACGGGGCGAGGGCGGACGCCCAGACGCTGCTCGACCAGGCGAACGCGCTCGAGACCGGTGCGCGGTCGGCCGAGAAGCGCCAGCGCCCCCTCGAGCCGCAGGACGCCGGCCTGGTGGCCGCGCGCGAGCACGCGATCGCCGCGTTCGGCCTGACGGCCGACTACGCCGCGTCGGTGACCGCGATCGCCGACCTCGTGATGGCCGGCAGCTTCGGCGAGCTGGTCTCGGCCGCGGAGGACGCCGCCGAGCTGGCCGGCACGAGCGACGACCTCGCGCAGTCCTACACGGACCTGAACGTCGAGCTCGCCGGGTGGGCCGAGGCGAACCCCGCCGAGGCGGCCCGGGCCGTGGCCAGGTACGGCGGCTAACCCGCCGCGCGCCGGCGCGCGACGAGATCCGGGGTGAGGTACCCGATCCCCGCGACGAGATACAGGCCCGCCAGGATCAGGAAGCCGCTGCGGAAGTCGATCGGCAGCATCGCCGGGATCAGCGCGCCGGCCACCCACGCAAGCTGGAAGATGACCTCGTAGCGGACGAAGACTCGGCCGTGCGCCCCGCCCGGCGCGAGTCGCTGCATCAGGCTCTGGAACGCCAGCCGGCCGAGCTCGGCCGAGGCGCCCACCACCAGGCCGAACACGACCAGCACCGGCAGGGAGAACGCGACGAACGCGAGCACGGCTCCGACGCCGGCGCCGATCACGCAGGCGACGACCACGGCCTCCTCCCGCAGGGTCGAGGGGAGACGGGGGGCGAGCAGATCGCCGACGAATCCGCCGGCCGTGCCGGCCGCTGCGAGCACGCCGAACCACCACGTCGGCTCGCCGCTCCGGCGCAGCGCGAACGCGAGCGCGAACAGCAGGAACCCCGTGGCGGCGCGGAGGCCGGCGGCCCCGATCGCCGGCGCCGTGAGCGCCGGGATCGAGCCGGTCCTCGAGACCTCGGCCTCCCCGCCTTTCACCCGGGGGGTCGGCAGCCGGAGGTTCAGGAACGCGGCGACCCCGTAGACGATTGCCGCGCCGTACAGCGCGGCCTCGGCGTCGCCGAGCTGCAGCAACGCGAGGGCCGGCCCGGCCGCGAGCACCGCAGCGCCCACGCCGATCCTTCCCAGGCGAGCGTTGGCCCGCACGAGCCCCTCCTCCAGCCCCGCGTACGCCATCGTGAGCCCGGTCTTCGTGATGGCGTGCACCTTCGAGAGCACCAGGAGGAGGAACGCCGACGGATACAGCAGCAGGGAGTCGAAGCGCGACGCCGCGTAGAGCGCCACGAGCGCCCGACCCAACGCGGCCGCGAACGAGATCGCCCGGCGCGGCCCCGCCCGGTCGAGCAGCGGGACGAGCAGCGGCCCGGCGACCGCGAGCGGCGCCATCGTGAGGGCGAGGTAGAGCGCGACCTTGCCCTCCGCCTCGCCGACCGGGACGTCGAAGAAGATCGACCCGGCCAGCGCGAACGCGACGAACGTGTCGCCGGCCACGCTGGCGAAGTGCGCGAGGCCGTACCGCTCCAGCGGCTGCTCGGATCGCCACATCCGTCCGATCGGCCGGAAGATGGCCTCGACCAGCCCCACGACGCCGAGCAGGATCAGCTGCCACCAGGGGTAGCGCCTGGGCCGCCGGGTGCGATCGACCCTCACCGGCCCGCCCCCGGCTCAGCTTCCCGACAGCCGTTCCAGCAGCAGCTCGCGAACCACCTTCGGGTTGGCCGAGCCACCGGACTTCTTGATCACCTGACCGAGGACGGCGTTCAGCGCCGGCGCCTTGCCCTTGCGGTACTGCTCGACCGGGCCGGGGTTCTCCGCGATCGCCTCGTTCACCCACACCTCGAGCGCCGTCGTATCCGTCACCTGGCGCAGGCCGCGCCGCTCGACGATCGCCCCCACGTCCTCGCCCGTCTCGAACGCCTCCTCCAGGACCTGCTTGGCGGCGGTGGCGCTGATCGTGCCCTCGCGGATCAGGCGAACGAGGTCCCCGATGTGGTTGGGGGTCACCTTCGCCTGGCCGGGCTCGAGCCTCGCCTTGCGCAGCAGGCCGGCGAGGTCCTGCGTTACCCAGTTGGCGGCCGCCTTCGCGTCCGCGCCCAAAGCGACGGTCTCCTCGAAGAAGCTCGCGGCCGCGGCGGAGGACACGAGCAGCCTGGCCTGCTCGGGCTTCAGGCCCAGGCTCGAGACGTAGCGCTCACGCCGGGCCGCCGGCAGCTCCGGGAGCGAGGCCCGGACGCCCTCGACCCATGCCGGCTCCGGGGCGAGCGGCGGCAGGTCCGGCTCGAGGAAGTAGCGGTAGTCGAAGGCCTCCTCCTTGGAGCGGAGCGTGTGGGTCGTGCCCTGCTCCTCGTCGAAGTGCCGGGTCTCCTGGCGGAGCGGCTCGCCCGCATCCAGGGCCGCGCGCTGGCGTTCCTCCTCGTAGCGCAGCGCCCGATCCAGCGAGCGGATCGAGTTGAGGTTCTTGATCTCGACCTTCGTGCCGAGCGCCTCGGCCCCCACGGGCCGCGTGGAGATGTTGGCGTCGCAACGGAGCGACCCCTCCTCCATCCGCACGTCCGACACCCCGAGCGCCTCGAGCGTGGCCCGGAGCTCGGCGAAGTAGGCGCGGGCCTCCTCCGGCGAGCGCAGGTCCGGTTCGGAGACGACCTCGACGAGCGGGACGCCAGCCCGGTTGTAGTCGACGAGCGCGTGCTCCGCCTGACCGATCCGTCCGGTCTGGCCGACGTGCGTGGTCTTGCCCGTGTCCTCCTCCATGTGGACGCGGGTGATGCCGATCCGCCGCGGCGAGCCGTCGACCTCGACGTCCAGGTGCCCCGCCACGCAGATCGGCAGGTCGTACTGGCTGATCTGGTAGTCCTTCGGCATGTCGGGATAGAAGTAGTTCTTGCGGTGGAACCGCGAGTCCGCCGCGACGCGGCAGTTCAGCGCGAGGCCGATCCGCGCGATGTGCTCGATCGCCTTCTCGTTGGGGACCGGGAGCGAGCCGGGAAGGCCGAGGCAGACCGGGCACACGTTGGAATTGGGCGGGGCGCCGAACTCGTTCCGGCAACCGCAGAACATCTTGGTGTCGGTCGAGAGCTCGACGTGGCACTCCAGGCCGATGACGGACTCGTACGCGACCATGACGCGCGAAGCGTATCGAACGTCGCCGACCGCGCAGGGCGTTGTCTCACGAACGGCGCGCCGTCGGCGTTCCGCTGAGGGCGGCCCGCGAACGACAGACCAATTGGTAACCGGCGATCGGGGCAACGACAGTGACACGGAAGGTCCTCGGCCCTAAGGTGACGGCCATGACGAGGGCCGGCCGGGGCGTCGACGGGCGGGCCTCCACCGCCCTGGTCTGGACGGCGCTGTCGGCCGTCTACATCATCTGGGGGACGACCTACCTCGCGATCCGCGTCTCGAACGAGACGCTTCCGCCGCTGATCGCCGCGGGGGTCCGGTTCCTCGTCGCCGGGGCGGTCCTGTACGCGATCACCGTCCGGCGGGGCGACGTCGCGGGCGATCGGCCCGGCCCCGCCCAGTGGAAGGCCGCGGCGATCGTGGGCCTCGGGCTCGTCGCCGGCGGGAACGGGCTCGTCGTCCTCGCCGAGCGGACGGTCCCGTCGGGGTTGATGTCGCTGATCATCGCGCTCGTCCCGCTCTGGATGGCGCTCGTAGATCGCGCGATCCTCCGCCACCGGGTCGGCGGGCTGACCACGTTCGGCCTGGTGCTCGGGTTCGGTGGTGCCGCGCTGCTGATCGGCGGCACGGCGCTGGACGGCACCGCGCCCCTCACCGGGGTGCTGATCGGGGTCGTGGCCTCGCTCTCGTGGACGAGCGCCTCGCTCTACTCGCGGAACGCGCCGCTCCCCGGACGCCCGCTCGTCGGGGCGGGCATGGAGATGATGATCGGCGGCGCCGTGCTGATCGCCTTCGGCGCGGCACGCGGCGAGGTCCCGCTGATCCGGTTCGAGGACTTCTCGTTCGCGTCGCTCCTGGCGCTCACGTATCTGATCACGATCGGCTCCTGGGTCGGCTACACGTCGTACGTCTGGCTGTTGCGGAACGCCCGGACGTCGCTCGTGTCGACCTACGCGTACGTCAACCCGGTCGTCGCCGTGTTCCTCGGCTGGCTGATCCTCGACGAGACGATCACGATCCGAACGTTCGTCGCCGGCGCGATCATCCTGACGGCGGTGGCGATCATCATCTCGACCGGCGGGACGGCGCGCCGCGACCGGCCCGCCGAGGACGAGGAGGAGCCGGAGGCGGCGGTCGCGTAGCGAGCTACGCGCCTGCGAGCAGCTCCGGCCGCGCGTCGAACCCGATCGCCTGTTCGACGGCGAACGCCGCGCGGAGCAACCGGTCCTCCTGCAGGATCGGTACGGTGAGCTGCAGGCCGACCGGGAGGCCGCGCTCGTCGACGCCGCTGGGGATCGAGATCGCGGGCATGCCGGACAGGTTGGCCGGGATCGTGAACACGTCGTTGAAGTACATCGCGAGGGGGTCGTCCACCTTCGCGCCGATCGGGAATGCGGTCGTGGGCGAGGTCGGCGAGACGAGCACGTCGAACTCGGCGAACGCCGCCTCGTAGTCGCGGATGATGAGCGTCCGGACCTTCTGCGCCTGCCCGTAGAAGGCCTCGTAGTAGCCGGCCGACAGCGCGTACGTCCCGAGCATGATCCGCCGCTTCACCTCGGGACCGAAGCCCGCGCCGCGCGTCCGGGTCATCATCTCGACGGAGTCGGCGCCGTCCACGCGGAGCCCGTACCGCACGCCGTCGTAGCGCGCGAGGTTCGAGGACGCCTCGGACGGCGCGATCAGGTAGTAGGCCGAGAGCGCGGAGTCCGTGTGCGGCAGCGAGACCTCACCGACGCTCGCGCCGAGGCCCGCGAGCCGGTCGACGGCCGCCTGCACGCTCGCCCGCACGCCGGGCTCGACGCCCTCGCCGAACGCCTCGCGCACCACGCCGAACCGGACCCCGGCCACCCCGCCCTCGAGCCGCTCGGCGTAGTCGCGACGCGGCGTCTCGAGGCTCGTCGCGTCCATCGGGTCCCGTCCGGCGATCGACGACAGCAGCAGCGCGGCGTCCCCGACGCTCCGGGTGAACGTGCCCACGGTGTCGAGCGAGGAGGCAAACGCGATCAGCCCGTAGCGGCTGATCAGCCCGTACGTCGGCTTGAGCCCCACGACGCCGCAGAGCGCGGCCGGCTGCCGCACGGAGCCGCCCGTGTCGGTGCCGAGCGCCCACACCGCCTCCCCCGCCGCCACGGCCGCGGCGCTTCCGCCGCTCGAGCCCCCGGGGACCATCCGCAGGTCCCATGGGTTGTGCACCGGGCCGAACGCCGAGTTCTCGTTGGACGAACCCATCGCGAACTCGTCGCAGTTGGTCTTGCCGAGGAGCACCGCGCCGTCGGCCTTCAGCCGGTCCCACGGCGTGCAGTCGTACGGCGGGACGTAGGTTTCGAGGATCCTCGAGCCGCAGGTGGTCCGCACGCCGCGGGTCGAGAGCACGTCCTTCAGCGCGAGCGGGATCCCGGCGACGGACGGGGCCGGGCCCGTGGACAGTCGCGAGTCGGTCGCCGTCGCCTGCTCACGCGCGAGGTCGTCCGTGCGCGTCAGGAACGCGTGCACGCGCTCGTCCACCGCGTCGATCCGGGCGAGGCACGACGAGGCGATCTCGGCGCTCGAGACCTCCCGGGCGCGGAGTTGGGCGGCCAGATCGGCCGCCGTGCGGTCGCAGAGCTCGCTCACTCGACCTCGACGATCCGCGGGACCCGGAACCGATCGTCCTCACGGTCCGGCGCGTTCGCGAGCACGTCCTCGACGGACAGCGACTCCGTGCGCTCGTCGGGCCGAAGGACGTTCGCGCGGGGGATCGCGGAGGCCGTCGGCGGCACATCGGCGGTGGCGACCTCGCCGACCTTCGCGGCGTGCTCGAGGATCGCGCCGAGTTGCGCGCGGAGGCGCTCCTTCTCCTCCGGCGTGAGCTCGAGGCGCGCGAGCCTCGCGACGTGCTCGATGTCGATCTCGACCGGCATGACGCGCAGTCTAATTGGCTCGGTTCGCGGGCTCCGGGGCCCTCGGCTCAGCGTACGGGGTCCGGGCCGCCCTCCGGATCGACCGGCAGGTCGGGAAGGGCGAAGTCGTCGTGGGCCTCGACGTAGCCCTCGGGCGGCGCCTCCGTCGGCGCCGGCTCGTGCACGAGGCCGGGCCCCGTGTCGTCCGGGGGCGGGATGTCGAACCGGCTCGACGCCAGCAACGCGAGCATGTCGACGCCGACCTCGAGCGGGTCGACGCTCCTGCGGATCGTGTGCACGAACTCCCCCCCGGCGTCGGTGCCCGACAGGTCGACCTCGACCGGGTCCATCGCACCCCCCTTCGCGTCCATGACCATGCGGACGATCGGGCGCGCCAGCAGCCGTTCGTGGTTGCGGACCACCACGCCGATCTCGCCGGTCGCGAGCTGGACG
>JBOGVL010000020.1:0-16140 GCA_050692535.1 Actinomycetota bacterium
ACTCGGGGTTCAGCTTCATGTCTTCCCCCTACCCTCGAGGCCCGCGAGGCTTGTCCCGGGCCGACTTACGCCATATGCTTACGAAGTAAGCATTATAGGCGTACGATGTAAGGTGTCAACCGGGCGACACGCCCGAAGTCTTCCAGGGACGGATGAACAGGAGGGGAACATGAGCCGGATGGCACGCGAGGCCAAGCCGGGGCCGCCGGCGATGCCGCGCCGCGACCCCCTCAACCGAGGCCGCGTGATCGAGGCGGCGCTCCGGATCATGGACGCCGAGGGCCTCGAAGCCCTCACGATGCGCCGGATCGGCCGGGAGCTCGGCGTCGAGGCGATGTCCCTCTACAACCACGTGCCCGGAGGAAAGGACGACATCCTCGAGGGCGTCACCGAGCGGGTGATGAACGAGTTCGAGTTCCCCTCGTCCACGGGCGATTGGGCCGAGGACGCCCGCGCGATGTCCCGGGAGTGGCGGCGCCTCCTGGGCCTGCATCCCAGCGTCTGCCAGCTGCTGGCGGAGCGGCACAAGCCGCTCGAGGGCCTCGCCACCTACCGGGCGATGGACGCCGCCCTCGGGGTGATCCGCCGCGCGGGACTGTCGGCCCGGCAGGCCGCGCAGGCCTTCAACGCCCTCGGCGGCTACATCCTGGGGTTCGTGATGATGGAGCAGGGCCTGATGCTCGGGACGGACGCGGAGCATGCGCGGCAGCACGAGCTGGCCATCGAGGCGCTGCGGGAGTCCGGGCTCCCCAACGTGCTCGCCTGCTTCCCGCACTTCGCCGACTGCACGGCGGACGAGCAGTTCGAGTTCGGGCTCGACCTGATGATCCGGGGGCTTGAGGCGATGCCCCGGACCACCGACGCCTAGCGCAGCCCGAGCTCCCTCCCGGCCCGCCCGAACGCCTCGAGCGCCTCGCGGAGATCCTCCTCTGTGTGATCGGCCGTCACGATCGTGCGGACCCGGGCCCGCCCCTTCGAGACCGTCGGGAACACGATGGCCGGCGAGAACACCCCCTCCTCGAACAGCCGCCGCGCGAACGCCTGTGTGGCCTCCTCCTCGCCCGTGATCACCGGAGTGATCGGCGTCTCGCTCTCGCCGGTGTCGAAGCCGAGGTCGTGCAGGCCGGCCTTGAACGACCGCGTGTTGGCCCACAGCCGTTCGAGCCGCTGCGGCTCGTCGCGAATGATGTCGAGCGCCTCGAGGCACGCCGCGACCACCGCCGGCGGGGCGCTCGTCGAGAAGAGGAACGGCCGGCCGCGGTTCACGAGCCACTCGATCAGCGCATGCGGGCCCGCGATGAACCCTCCGAGCACGCCGATGGCCTTCGACAGGGTACCCACCTGGACGTCGACCCGGCCGTGCAGCCCGAAGTGGTCGACCGTGCCCGCTCCCCCCGTTCCGAGCACGCCGCTCGCATGCGCGTCGTCGATCATCATGATCGCCCCGTGCCGCTCGGCGACCTCGACGAGTTCCGGAAGCGGCGCGATGTCGCCGTCCATCGAGAAGATGCCGTCGGTGATCAGCAGCTGCCGCCGACCGGGACGGGCCGACTCGGCGAGCAGCGCGTCCGCGTGGCCGGCGTCCCGATGCTCGAACACCTTGATCTCGGCGCGCGACAGGCGAGCGCCGTCGATGATCGATGCGTGGTTCAGCCGATCGCTGACGATCACGTCGTCCTTGTCCAGGATCGCGGCGACGGTCCCCGCGTTCGCCGTGAAGCCGGACTGGAACATCAGGGCGTCCTCGGCATGCTTGAAGTCGGCGAAGCGTCGCTCGAGGTCCCGGTGCATGGTCATCGTGCCGGCGATCGTGCGCACGGCTCCGGTCCCGGCCCCCAGCTCGAGGGCCGCCCTCGAGGCGGCCGCGTTCATCCGCGGATGATTGGCGAGGCCCAGGTAGTTGTTCGAGGCCAGGTTGATCACGTCCCGCCCATCGAACCGGGCGCGGGCGCCGGTCGGTCCCTCGAGCGTCCGGGGGTGGATCGCCATGCCCTGCTGCTCCAACTCGTGGAGCCGCGTCTTCAGGTCGTCCAACGCGCCCATCGGCTCAGCCTCCGGGGAACATGATGACCTTCGCCGCGTGACCCGACGCGGCCGTCCGGAACGCCTCCTCGAAGCGGTCGAGGGGCAGCCGGTGCGTGATCACGGGCGAGACGTCGACGCGCCCGGTCGACAGCAGGGTCGTGGTCTGCTGCCACGTCCGGAACATCTCGCGCCCCGTGATGCCGAGGATCCTCGCCTCCTTGAAGATCACCTGGTCGTTCAGGTCCAGGGTCACCGGCCCGTCCGGCAGACCCAGCAGGGACACGCGGCCGCCGCGGGCGACCATCCGCGTCCCCTGGTCGATCGCCTTCGCGTTGCCCGACATCTCGAGCACGACCTCGGCGCCGTTTCCGTCCGTCTCGCGCAGCACGACCTGGACGGGGTCTTCGGCCGTCGGGTCGATCAGCAGGTCCGCGCCCATCTTCCCGGCGAGCGCGCGGCGATCGGGGTTCGGCTCGATGGCGAAGACCTTCCACGCGCCGAGCGCCCGCGCGATCCCGACCGCGAACAGGCCGATGGGCCCACACCCGATCACCGCGACCGGGTTCGTGAGGAGGTCCTCGCCGCCCTCCGTGCCGAACGTCGCGTGCACGGCGTTGCCGAACGGCTCCATGACGGAGGCGTGGTCGGGCTGGATCCCCTCGCCGACGATCCATGCGTTCGCCGCCGGGACCACCACGTACTCGGCGAACGCTCCGTCGGTGTCGACCCCCAGGATCCGCAGGTTCCGGCAGATGTGGGCGCGACCCGTGCGACAGGTCGAGCAGATCCCGCACGCGATGTGCGTCTCGGCCGCAACGAAGGCGCCGGGTTGCACGTGGTGCACCTCGGGGCCCACCGCCTCGACCCAGCCGGCCACCTCGTGCCCGAACGTCATCGGCACGCGCGGGATCCGACCCTGGGCCCACTCGTTCCAGTCGTAGATGTGCAGGTCCGTCCCGCAGATCGACGCCGCGTGGACGCGGACCAAGACCTCGGCCTCGCCGGGTTCAGGGATCGGGACGTCGTCGAGCTCGGCGCCGGGGCCGTTCGAGGTCTTGCGCAGGGCGCGCATCGTGCCCATCGGGGCGCAGCGTACCCGGTCACGCGAACCCGTACGCGGGAGCGCCGTTCTCGGAACCGTGGGGCGTCCGGTACCGTCCAAGTGCGAACGCGAGGACGGAGGTACCGACCGATGAGGACGAAGACGCTCGCGATCGCCCTGCTGGTCCCGGCCCTGATCGTGACCGCCTGCGGCCGCCTGAACGACGCCGGCGACGGCGGGTCGGGCGGGACCGGCGGGACCGGCGGGATCGACCACCCGACGGGCGCCGATCAGCTCGTGCTCCGGGTGGCAACCGGCGGCGGGTTCGTTCCCGTCGAGTACAACCTCCGGGCCCTGCCCGGCTTCTCGCTGTTCGGCGACGGCCGGCTCATCGTCGAGGGCCCGATGATCGAGATCTACCCCGGCCCCGCGCTGCCGAACCTGCAGGTCTCCCAGCTGACCGAGGACGGGATCCAGGCGATCCTCGAGGCGGCGCGGGAGGCCGGACTCCTGGGCCCGGACAAGAGCTACGACTACCCGTGCGTCACCGACCTGCCGACCACCACGTTCACCGTCGCGGGCGACGGTGGGACCCACACGGTCTCGGCCTACGCCCTCGGGTTCGAGGGGGAGGACATGGGGCGCTGCGGGGACGTCGACGTCGAGGCCCGGACGGCCCTCCTCGATTTCTCGCAGAAGCTCGGCGACCTCCGCAGCTGGCTCCCCCAGGGATCGGTCGGGCCCGAGGAGTCGTTCACACCGACCGAGATGCGCGTCTACGTTCAGCCGTACCGCGGCGATCCTCAGCTCGAGCAGCCGCCGGCCGATTGGCCGCTCGCGGGCTCGCTCGACGCGTTCGGCGAGCCCGACCCCAACCTCGCCGAGATCCGGTGCGGCGTCGTCGGAGGCGCCGACCTCGAGGTGCTCCTGCCCGAGGCGCAGTCGGCGAACCAGCTAACGCCGTGGATCAGCGACGGCGTCGAGCACGGACTGATCTTCCGGCCACTCCTCCCCGACGAGCACGCCTGCTGAGGCTGGGCACCCGGGGAGTCGAGGAACGCGTCGCGGGCGCGCCTAGAAGGGACGGCGTCGGCGCGCGCGCAGGCCCGAGCGGCGACCGTTCGCGGAGGCCGAGAAGACCACGCGCGGGGGCGCGACCTTCATCCCGCTCTCCTCGAAGTCCTGGTGGAGGTCCAGCCGGGCCGCCATGCGTCCGACGTCACCCTGCTGGTCCGCGGTGACGAGCGTGATGCCGATCCCCGTGTTGCCGGCGCGGGCGGTCCGGCCAACGCGGTGCACGTACCCCTTGTCATCCTGGGGCGGGTCGTAGTTCACGACGTGGCTGATCCCCTCGAGGTCGAGGCCGCGTGCGGCGACGTCGGTGGCAACCAGGACGTCGACCTTCGCGTTCTCGAAGCGCTCGAGGGCCCGCTCCCGCGCTCGCTGCTGCATGTCGCCGTGCAGCGCCTCGGTCTTGATGCCCCGCTGCTTCAGCTTCTGGACGAGGCGGTCGGCGCCGCGCTTGGTGCGGACGAACACGAGCGTCAGCTCGCCCTCGTGCCCCAGGAGGTCGACGAGCGCGTCCACCTTGCCGTGGGCCGAAACCGAGAGGAACTGGTGATCAACGCCCTCGGCCGTCTCGTGCACGGACTCGACCTCGTGGCGCACCGCCTCGCGCGTGTAGGCGCGCGCGAGGTTGCCGACGGCGCCGTCGAGCGTGGCCGAGAAGAACATCGTCTGCCGGAGCTTCGGCACGCGGCGAACGATCCGGTCCACCTGCGGCTGGAAGCCCATGTCGAGCATCCGGTCCGCCTCGTCGAGGATCAGGATCCGCACGCGCTCGAGCTTGACGATCCCCCGCTCGGCGAGGTCCGTGAGGCGGCCGGGCGTCGCGATCAGGACATGCGCGCGTCCGAGGCCGCGGGACTGCTCGATGACGCGAGTCCCGCCATACGCGACGCCGACGCGAAGCCCCTTCGCCCTCGCGACCTCTTCGAAGTCATCGGCGACTTGCTGTGCGAGCTCGCGGGTGGGAACGAGGACGAGCGCCGCGGGCGCCGGCTCCTCGGGACGGATGCACTCGACGATCGGCAGCGCGAACGCGAGGGTCTTCCCCGAGCCCGTCTGCGATCGGGCGAGCACGTCCCGGCCGGCGATCGCGTCGACCAGGACGAGGGTTTGGATCGGAAACGGCTCCTCGATGCCGCGGGCGCGAAGCGCCTCGATCACCGGCACGGACACGCCGAGTTCGGCGAAGGTGCTGGTCATGGTTCTCCTCTGCGGTTGTGCCGCGGCACCAGCCGCGGATCGAACTCGGGGAGGTTCGAGCTGGGCCCCGAGACCGCCGGCCAGAAGAACCCGGAAGGAGGAACGAGGAAGCGGAACCTCACGGGACGGCAACGCCGTCCTTGCCCACCACGGTACCAGAGGACCGTTACGCAGCGCGGATGACGAGCAGGATCATCACGTAGTGGCAGCCGGCGGCCGCCACCTGGAAGGAATGCCAGATCTCGTGATACCCGAACGTCGCCGGACGCGGATCCGGCCGCCGGGTCGCGAACACGATCGCCCCGACCGTGTACAGGAGTCCCCCGGAGATCAACAGGATGAGCTCGGCGGCGTTCATCCCGTTGATCAGCTGCGGCAACGCGACGAGCGCCAGCCACCCCATCGCCATGTACAGCACCGCCGTCGCCACCTGGAGCCCATCGGGCCGCGCCATCTTGAGGGTGATGCCGATCGCCGCCGCCGTCCAGATCACGGAGAGCAGCACGACCTCCCATGGTCCGTGCAGCGCGAGCACCGTGATCGGCGTGTAGCTGCCGGCGATGAGCACGTAGATCATCGAGTGGTCCAGCCGCTTCATCCATCGTTGCCCCCGAGGCGACCAGGAGCCTCGGTGGTACGCGGCGCTCGCCCCGAACACGGCGGTGAGGCTGGCGGCGTAGATGATCGCGACGGCTGTCGCCGCGGGACCCTGCGCCAGCAGGACGACCGCGATGCCCATCGGGATCGACACGAAGAACGCCACCTGATGGATGCGGCCTCGCATGCGGGGGGTCGCCGCGTCGACGTTCACGACCAGGTACTTTACCGGGTCACCCTCCGCGGGACCTGTCCGGTACCCTTCGGAAATGGCGCACGACCTCGTCCGCAGGCTCGCGATCGCTCGCGGGGACGAGCCGGCCGACCTCGTGCTGAAGGGCGGGCGCGCCCTTTCGGTCTTCACCGGGGAGCTCCTCGAGGCCGACGTCGCGTTCTGCGGCGAGCACGTCGCCGGCGTGGGCCCGGACTACGAGGGCATCGAGGTCGCGGACGTGTCAGGCCGGGTCCTGCTCCCGGGCTTCATCGATGGGCACATGCACCTGGAGTCGACGAAGCTGATGGTCGACGAGTTCGCGCGGGCCGCGCTCCCGTGGGGAACCACGACCGTCGTGCTCGATCCGCACGAGATCGCGAACGTGTTCGGCCTCGACGGGGTGAGGACGATCCTGAAGGGCGCGGCCGGGATCCCGCTGGACTTCTACGTCATGGTCTCGTCGTGCGTCCCCGCCTCGCCGTTCGAGTCGAGCGCGGCCACCGTGACCGCGGAGGACATCGCCGCGTTCCTCGCCGAGGAGCCGAACGCGATCGGCGTGGCGGAGATGATGAACTTCCCCGGGGTGGTGCACGGGGACGCGGACGCGATCGCCAAGCTGGAGGCGGCCGGCGGACGCCACGTCGACGGCCATGCACCCGAACTCTCGGGCAAGGAGCTGAACGCCTATCTCGCCGCCGGCGTCGGCAGCGACCACGAGTGCACGACGTACGAGGAGGCGATCGAGAAGCGCCGGCTCGGGATGTGGATCATGATCCGACAGGGTTCGGCCGCCCGGAACCTGGAGGCGCTCCTCCCGCTCGTGCTCGAGCACGGTCCGGGCAACTCGCTCCTGTGCACGGACGACCTCGAACCCGATCACCTCCTCGAAGAGGGGCACATCAACGACGTGATCCGCCGGGCCGTCGCGCTCGGGTGTCCGCCGGCCGACGCGGTGGTCATGGGGACGTTGAACGCGGCGCGGTATCACCGCCTGCACGAGCACGGCGCCGTCGCCCCCGGCTACCTGGCCGACGTCGTCGCCGTGCCCGACCTCGAGACGTTCCGGCCGGACCGGGTCTGGAAACGCGGCCGCCTGGTCGCCGAGGACGGGCGTGCGATCGCCGTCCCCAAGGTGACCGCCCCCGACTGGATGCGGGGCAGCATCCACGTTCGGCCGCTGGGCCCGAGGGACTTCGCGATCTCGGCCAACGGACGCGTCCGGGTGATCGGCGTGGAGGCCGGCACGATCCTGACGAAGGCGCTCGAGGACGATCCCGAGGTCCGCGACGGCCTCGCGGCCGCGAACCCGGGCCGCGACCTCGCGAAGATGGCGGTGATCGAACGCCACCGGGACACCGGCCGGATCGGCTTGGGGTTCGTCCGGGGCTTCGGCTTGCGTCGCGGGGCGCTCGCGTCGAGCCACGCGCACGACGCCCACAACGTCGTCGTGGTCGGCGTGGACGACGCCGACCTGGCGGCGGCGGCCAACCGCCTCCGCGAGATCGGCGGCGGCCAGGTCGCGGTTGCGGGCGGCGAGGTGCTGGCCGAGGTGCCCTGCCCGATCGGCGGGCTGATGTCCGACCTTCCGGTCGAGGAGGTCGCCGGCGCGGTGCACCGGATGGAGGACGCGGCCCGGGGGGTGCTGGGCGCCACACTGCCGTCGCCGTTCATGACGATGTCGTTCATGGCGCTGTCGGTCGTGCCCGAGCTGAAGCTCACGGATCGCGGCCTGATCGACGTGAACCGGTTCGAGCTGGTCCCGCTCGAGACCTAGGAGCCCGCGAGGAGACCCCGCACCGTCTCGGCGATCCTGGATGCCGAGATCCCGGCCCACTCCCGGAGTTCCTCGGGCGAGCCGGAGCCCGGCATGCCGGTTACCGCGATCTTGTGGACCCGGCCGGCGAGCGCCCCGCCGGACGCGAGCGCCTCCAGGACGGCGTCGCCGAGCCCGCCCTCGGGCCAGTGATCCTCGACGGTCACGATCAGCCCCGTCTCCTCGAGCGCCCGACGCAGCGTGCCCGCGTCGATCGGCTTGACCGAGTAGCAGTCGACGACCCGGACCGGCACGCCCTCGGCCGCGAGCGCCTCCGCGGCCGCGAGCGACTGGAAGACCGTCACCCCGGCGCCGACCAGCGTCGCGACGTCCGCGGCGCCGGAGCGTGGCGTCTTGCTGCCGCCCACCGGGAAGTCTTCGGTCGCGTCGTAGAGGCTCGGCGTCTTCTCGCGCGTCGTCCGGATGAACGAGATCCCCGGAAGGTCGGCCATCGTCGCCACCAGCCGCGCGGTCGCGTTGCCGTCGGCGGGGTACAGGACGGTCGAGCCGTGGACGGCCCGCATCATCGCGAGATCCTCGAGCGCCATCTGCGACGGCCCGTCCTCGCCGATCGAGACGCCGGCGTGCGAGCCCGACAGGCGCAGGTTGGCGCGGCTGATCGCGGCCATCCGCACGAAGTCGTACGCGCGGGTCAGGAAGGCCGCGAACGTGGCCGCGAACACGGTCTTGCCGAGCACCTGCATCCCGACCGCCATGCCGAGCATGTTCTGCTCGGCGATGAAGCTCTCGACGAACCGGTCCGGCGCGACCTTCTGCAGGTCCTCGGTGTGCGTGGAGTTGGAGACCTCCCCGTCAATCGCCACGACGTCGGGTCGGGCCGCGAGCGCGGCGAGCGTCTCGCCGAAGGCCTTGCGGGTCGCGATGCCGTCCTCGTAGGTCGGCAGCACGACCGTCCCGCCGTTGGCGAGGGGCGCGAGCGCGGCCTCCGGCTTCTGCGGCGTGACCCGGATGTCGCGAGCCCCGCCGAGCTCCTCGATCGCCCGGTCGGCCTCGTCGTGCGAGAGCGCCTTCCCGTGCCACCCCTCGGCGTCGGCGAGGAAGGAGACGCCGTGACCCTTCTCCGTCCTGGCAACGACCAGGGTTGGCCGGCCGGCCTCCTCCGCCGTGCGATACGCCGCGTCGATCGCCTCGACGTCGTGCCCGTCCACGCGGATCGCCTTCCAGCCGAACGACTCGGCGCGCGCCGCGTAGACGTCGCCCTCCCACTGGAGCATGGTCGGCCCGCGCTGACCCAGCCGGTTCATGTCGAGGATCGCGATCAGGTTGCCGGCGTCGTGGAACGACGCGTTCGCCATGGCCTCCCACACCGAGCCCTCGGCCGACTCGGAGTCACCCAGGAGAACCCAGACGCGGGCCGGGATCCCATCCATCTTCATCGCGAGGGCCATGCCGAGCCCGATCGACAGCCCCTGTCCGAGCGAGCCCGTGGCGACGTCGATCCAGGGCATGTCGGGAAGCGGGACCGGATGCCCCTGCACCGGAGAGCCGAACCGACGGAACGACAGCAGCTGCTCGTCCGTGACGGCGCCGATCGCCTTGAGCACGGAGAACATCAGGGGCGAGGCGTGGCCCTTGGACATGACGAACCGGTCGTTCGCGAGCGCCTTCGGATCGGCGACAGCGGTCCGCAGGTGGTTGGCGTAGAGCACGGCGAGCAGGTGCGCCGAGGACAACGACGACGTCGGGTGCCCCGAACCCGCCGCCGTCGAGCAGCGGATCGAGTCGACCGCGAGCTGCGCCGCCAGCTCGTTCAACGTCCGGACGCCGTCCGCCTCCATGCTCGCCCTCCGATCGACCTGACTCCATCGCAGCTTACGTGCCCGGGAGCGCCCGCCGCCGCCCTGCTACGCTCTGGCGGATGGCCGACTACAAGGAAGCCCGGGTCGAGCGCCTGTATCTCAAGGTGCCCAACACCGACAAGCTTCGGAAGAACGCCGCCGGCCGCCACCGGCACCTCCTGGCCGCCGGATGGCGCGAGGTGGAGCGCAAGCCACAGATCGATCACATCTGGGTTCGCTACGAGCGGACGGGTCCGACGCCGCTCCGGCTCCGCCTCCCGCGTCCCGACAAGGACCAGGGCCGATTCGAGCGGCGCCCCCGCCGCGACGGCGGATTCCGCGGCGGCCCACGCGGTCGTCGTTAGCCCGAACCCCCCACCGGCCGCGACCCTGGGTCACGTCAACCGAAGGATCTTCGGCGAACTGCCTGTTCGACCGGACGAACGGCGGGTACCATGGCGATCTCGGCCGTTCCGTTCCGTCGAGGCGTGGGCAGACGTGGACGAGGTGATCCGGTGACCGACCAGACCCAATCGAGCGCGAAGGATCGCCCGGTCCACGAGGCCGGCCGCGCCCACGCGGCAGAGCAGCCGTTCGCGTACCCGCCGAGGCGGGAGTACGTCGAGCCGGACTGGACGCGCCTGCCCGGGTTCGCGGACGTCACGAAGGACCAGTGGGAATCCGCGCAGTGGCAGCGCGCCCACTCGATCAAGAACCTCGTCGAGCTCAAGCGCGCGCTCGGGGGGCTCCTCGGCGACGACCTGTACCGGGACATCGAGCAGGATCAGCAGGAGCGGGCGACGATGTCGATGCTGATCCCGCCGCAGATGGTCAACACGATGGACGAGACCGACCTGCGGGGCGATCCCGTTCGCCGGTACATGGCGCCGGCACTCAGCGATCGCGACCCGGAATTCCCGTCGCACCCGATGGCGTCCCGGGACTCCCTCCACGAGGCGGAGATGTGGGCGGTCGAGGGCCTGACGCACCGCTACCCGACCAAGGTCCTCGCCGAGCTCATCCCCACGTGTCCGCAGTACTGCGGGCACTGCACGCGGATGGACCTCGTCGGCAACGACACGCTCCAGGTCCTGAAGTACAAGTTCGAGACGAGGCAGAACGAGCGCTGGGACGCGATGCTCGACTACCTGCGCCGGACGCCGTCGGTTCGCGACGTCGTCGTCTCGGGCGGCGACATGGCCAACGTGCCCATCAAGCGGCTCGAGGAGTGGCTGCTGCGCCTGATGGACATCGAGAACGTTCGCGACGTGCGGATCGCCACGAAGGGCCTCATGGGGATCCCGCAGCACTTCCTCCAGGACGAGGTCCTCCGCGGCTACGAGACGATCGCCGCGCGGGCGCACGAGCGCGGCGTCGAGATCGCGATCCATACGCACGTCAACGCCGCGCAGCAGGTGACGCCGCTGGTCGGGTCGGCGGTCCGGAAGCTTCTGGACATGGGGTACCGCGACGTGCGGAACCAGGGGGTCCTGCTGCGGGGCGTCAACACCACGACGAACCAGATCCTCGAGCTGTGCTTCATGCTCTTGGATCACGCGAAGATCATGCCGTACTACTTCTACCTCTGCGACATGATCCCCAACAGCGAGCACTGGCGGCTCGCGGTCTGGGAGGCCCAGGAGCTGCAGCACTCGATCATGGGCTACCTGCCGGGGTTCGCGACGCCCAGGTTCGTGTGCGACGTCCCGTTCGTGGGCAAGCGGTGGGTCCACATGGTGAGCGATTACGATCGCGTCAAGGGCATCACCTCCTGGCGGAAGAACTACCGCACCGGCATCGAGTACGAGGACCCCGAGGCGCTGACGCGCCATTACCCCTACTACGACCCGGTCTCCACGCTTCCCGAGGAGGGCCGGGCGTACTGGCGGGAGTTCCTGGCCAAGGAGCAGGGCCGGGAGCTGCAGCCCGTCTGACCGGCCTTCGGACCCGCTGAATCCTCGACGTTACGGCAGCACGTTGAGCGTGTGCTCGCTGTTGCCCGCGTCGTCCACGATCACGACGGTGACCGAGCCCCCGGCGTTCTCGAAGTCGCCGGTCCCTCCGGTGATGGCGAAGGTCCACGAGCCGCCGACCATGAGCTGACCGACCGGCACGAGCCCCTCCGACACGATCGTCCCTCGTGCGGGCAGGTCGTAGATCTGCGAGCAGGAGTCGCGCTTGCCGAACTGGACCGAACAGTCCACGTACATGTGCCCCACCACGTCGCCCTGGTCCGTGAGCTCGCTCCGGAAGATGTACCGGTCGCCCGGCTTGAAGTCGTCCGGCTCGCCGGCGAGGTCGAGGTTGCGGCCCTTGACCGTGTGCTCGCCGAGCACGATCGTCTCCTCCACGGCGATGTTCGTCGCCGCGACCGCCGTCGTGAGGCCGGCGGCGAGCACCCCCGTCAGCACGGCCGCCAGCACCGTGAGGAATCTTCGCATCGTCGTCGCCCCCTCCCGGGCCGGCGCCCGCCGGTCCGCGCGCATCATGCCCGCCCCCGGCGCAGGACGCAAAGGGGGACGGGATCAGTCCTGACGGCTGCCCATGGTGCGGAGGAACGGCCAGCCGGCGCGGAAGTGGGCGAACGAGGTCCCGTACGGGCAGTCGTCCCGGAGTGGCAGGACGAGCTTCTTGAACCGGGGGTTCTCGAAGTCCAGGGCTCCGAGCAACGGGTTCGCGCGGGCGTCCCGCTGGGTCATTGGCTCCAGGCCGAACAGCTGCTCGATGAACGCGAGGACGGAGCTGAACTCGTACTCCGTCGAATCGACGGAGCCTCCGTCCGGGTTGTCCCCTCGTTGGGTGTAGGGGCTGATGATGAGCGCCGGGGTGCGCGGGCCCAGACCCATCACGTCGGTCTGCGGCGGCGCGACGGGATCGTAGAACCCACCGAAGTCGTCCCAGACGACCACGATCAGCGTCGAGCGCCAGTATTCGCTCTTCATGATCTCGTTCACCTGGTGGACGGTCCAGTTCTCGCCGGCGCAGACGCTCTTGCCGCCGCCGGGATGCTCGTTGTACGACTCTTCCGGGACGATCCACGAGACCTGCGGCATCTCGCCGGCGCGCACGTCCTGCACGAACTGCGATGGGTCCTGGACCTTGTCCCACATCGGGCCGTAGCGGACGTGGCGGATCATCTGGAGCGCATTCATCCACGCGTTCTCCAGCGCGTAGTACTTCCAGCTGATGCCCTCCTCTTCCAGCTGATCGGGCAGGACCGGGATGTCGAAGCACAGTCGGATGCTGCCCCAGTAGTCGGCGAGGTCGTAGGTGTTGGATCCGTTCGCGGTGATCTCCCGCTCGATCTCGAGGATGCGCTGCTCCTCGTTGCGGACCTCGCGAGGGATGAACCGGGTCGCGTTCTCCGTCGGGTCGTCGCAGTAGCTCCCCTCGTGATCGGTCGTCGACTTGTTGTCGACGATGAAGTTGGCGGAGGCCGCCACGGTGTAGAGGTGCTCCGGCAGCGTCGGCCCGTACATCGACGTGAAGAAGTGGTCGGCCAGGACGAAGCGGTCGGCGTACGCCCAGTAGTTGGGGAGCGTGTCGCGGTCCAGGTACGCGTAGCCGGTCAGGTCGGCGCCGTAGGCCTCGGCCAGCTCACCCGTCTGTCCGATCACCCCGTTCATCCGGTTGAAGCCGTTCATCTTGCCGCCGTTGATCGCGACGAGCCCGCACCGGAAGCAGTGCGTCAGGTCGTGGGGCTGGATGTCCTCGGCCTGCGTCAGCTGCACGACGGGGCCGTCGCGGCATCCGTCCTCGGTGCACTCGATCGTGCCACCCTCGGTCGCGCCCTCGGCCCCCGGGTAGGTGGCAAAGTAGTTGTTGAAGGTTCGGTTCTCCTTGACGATGAACACGACGTGCTCGATCGGCGTCTCACCCGGCACGATCTGTGGTCCCTCGTCGGCCTCGCCACTTCCGGTCCCACCGGTGGCTCCGGTCGCCGGCCCCGTGGCGCCGGTCGGCGTCGTGGGCCCGCCGGCACGGTCGGCGTCGTCTTCACCGGCGGCCCAAGCGAGGACGGCGATGAACACGACGACCACGGCCAGGAAGACCGCGAACCCGCGACGACGCGCGGCCCGACGGCGATTGAAACGGAGCCGGTTCCGCGGCACGGGGACGCGCGAGCCGGGACCCGGCGTGTAACTCATCGCGACAGCCTATCGTTGGCGCCGTCGACGGGTGGAGAACGTCTCGATCGCGATCAGGCCCACGAGCAGCGCGAGCGCCGCGGCGATTCGACGCGGGCCGCCGCGATCGAATCCGGGCGGTGCGGGGACGCAGAGCGCGCGCAGCCGGGCCCGGAGGGCGGCGAGCTCCACGCTCCTGGCGGGCTCGCCCGCAAGGTTCTCGAGCTCGAACGGGTCGGCGGCGAGGTCGTAGAGCTCCTCCTCGCCGGTCGAATACCGGACGTACTTCGCGCCCTCCGTTCTGACCGCGCAGTACGTGGGAACGGGCGTCTCGTGCTCCAGGTGCTCGATCAGGAAGTCCCGGCGCCAGCCCGCCATCCGTTCGTCGAACACCGGCAGCAGGCTCCGCCCGTCGGCCTCCACCCGGAGCCCCGTCGCCTCCGCGATCGTCGGGGCCAGGTCGATGTTCAGCGCGAGGGCGCCGTGGGTCACCGGCGTCGTCCAGCCGGCCGCGTCCCAGCGCACCACGAGGGGGACGCGGATGCTCTCCTCGTAGGGCGCTTCCTTCCTGACCCATCGGTGCTCCCCGAGCTGGAACCCGTTGTCCGACGTGAGCACGACGATCGTGTTCTCGAGCCGCCCCGTGCGGTCGAGCGCGTCGAGGACGTCGGCCACGGCCCGGTCGACGGACAGAAGCGACCGGTACTGCTCCCGACGCAGGGCGTCGACGGCCGCACGGTCCGACGGGGAGAGGCGCGGGAGCGCCTCAACCCACGCGGGCTTGTCGGCGACGTCCTCCTCGTCGAACGACGCCGGGCGCGCGGGCTCGAGCCCCGAAAACGCGCCCTCGTCGACCGGCGCCGGGATCGCCGGCGCGTGTGGTGCGGCGGGAGCGAGCTCCAGGAACAGCGGGCCCTCCGTTCGCTCGATGAAGTCGACCGCCTCACCCGCGAGCACTTCGGTCGAATAGTCGGCGGCCGCGAAGCCGTGGGCGCGGATCGCGCCGTCGACCGTCAGCTGGTACCCGTAGTAACCGGAGTGGACGAACGCCACCCACCGGTCCCACCCGGGCGGGACGACCCCGGTGAGCGCGGCATGCTGGTACCCGTCGAGATACTTGCCGAACAGCCCGGTCGTGTAGCCGGCGGCGTCGAGCCACGTCGCGAGCGTCGACGTGTCGTCGAACCATTCGTAGCGGCCGAACGGCGGCGCCTGCCGATAGACCTGGGTGGTGTGCGAGTAGTTGCCGGTGAGGATGCTCGCGCGGCTCGGGCAGCAGATCGGATTGACGACGAACGCGTTCGAGAAGCTCACCCCGCGCCCCACCAGCTCCTTCTGCACGACCGGCATCGCCCACAACGTGTCCCACCGCTGGTCGTCGGTCACGATGAGCACCACGTCGGGTGGGGTCGTCGGCTCTTGCGCCGAGGCCGCGGGCGCCGCCGTCCCGATCGTCGCGACCGCCGCGAGCACGACGTGGATCGCCCCACGGCTCCGATGCGTCACGAGCCGTCACGCCCCGGTCTTGCGCAACTTCCAGATGCTCTCGGACGGGAACCGCCTGGCCCACGAGAGCGGCGCGAACCATCGGTACGTGGTCTTCGCGTCCGCCGGTGGCCGGGGTTCGATCAGATCTTCGACCTCGAGCCCGTTCGCGCGGAACAGCCGGATCCACTCGCCGTAGGGCAACATGAAGTCGACCGTCTCCTCGTCCCACTTCCGCATGCCGAAGTAGTCGTGCGCGAGCCGCTCCGTCACGCGGTCCTTCGCGTCGTCCCAGCACACGAAGTGGATCGGGCTGGCGTGGCTGAACGCGAACAACCCCGCCGGCCGAAGCACGCGCGCCACCCCGGGGACCGTGCGGTAGGGGTCGGCGAACGTCATGGCCCCGTGGTCGCACATCACCACGTCGAAGCTGGCCTCGGCGAACGGCGTCCGCTCGGCATCGGCGTTCACGAGCGGGACCCGCGGCCCGGACGGCTCGCGCCGGCCGGCCGCGTGCCGGAGCTGGTTCCACGACAGGTCGAGGCCGACGGGGCGCGCCCCCATCTCGGCCAGCCAGCGCGACCACTGTCCGCCGCCGCACCCGAGCTCGAGGACGTCCAGGCCCCGCACGTCGCCGAGCACCCGCAGCCGCGACTCGGGGATCCCCCACACCCCCCAGACCGGCTTCTTGCTCCCGAGTTGCGCGGCGTGGTCGCGCTGATAACCGTCGGCCGCCGACTCCCAGTGGCGTCGGTTCTTCCGGACGTGTC
>JBOGVL010000021.1:0-16140 GCA_050692535.1 Actinomycetota bacterium
CGCTCGACGCGGCGACCGGCGGCCACGCCGTCGCCGAGATCGTCGTCACACCCGAGCGGCTCCGGTCCTCGCGCGACGAGCTCGGGCCCGGCGACGACGCGGCGCTCGGCGCGGTCTGCGTCGGCACGCCGCACGCCTCCGTCGCCGAGCTCGAGCGTCTCGGCGGCCTCGTCGACGGCCGACCGCTCGCCGTCCCGCTGTGGGTGAACACGGGCCGCGACGTCCTGGCCGAGGCCGACCGCCGCGGCGTCCGCGCCGCGCTCGAGTCCGCCGGCGTCCGGATCGTCACCGACACGTGCACCTATCTCTCGCCCCTGATCGGCGACGTGGAAGGCGTGGTCATGACCGACTCGGGCAAGTGGGCGTGGTACGCGCCCGCCAACCTCGGCGTCCGCGTCGTGGTGGGCGGGCTGGACGAGTGCGTCCGGTCGGCCATCGCGGGGCGTGTCGTCCGCGACCCGGCGCTGTGGGCCGATGGCTGAGGCCCGGACGCTGGTCGCGGGTTCGGCCGAGGGCGAGCCGCTCGTCCTGGCCGAGCCGCTGAGCTTCTGGGGCGGCGTGGATCCCGCCACCGGCGACGTGATCGACGGGCACCATCCGCAGGCCGGCGTGAACGTCACGGGCCGCGTCCTGGTGATGCCCGGGGGCCGTGGGTCGAGCTCGAGCTCGAGCTCGCTCGCCGAGGCGATCCGCGCGGGGACGGCGCCCGCCGCCATCGTGCTCCTCGAGGCGGACCCGATCCTGGCGCTCGGGGCCATCGTCGCCCGCGAGCTGTATGGCCGGACGATCCCGATCGTCGTCGCGCCGGATCCTCCGGAGGCCCCGGGCGGCCGGCGCCTGCGAGTGGACGCAGGCCGCGATCGCGCGCAGCTCGTGATCGTCTGACGCCGGCCGGTCGGATGCAGCGCCCTCACCAGTTCATCGCTCGAGCCGCCGGAAGGTCGGCTCGCGATAGGGTCACCGGCGATGGAGCTTGCTCGGAGGTTCCTCCCCGTCGTCATCGGGGCGCGCGTCGGAGATGCGATGGGGTCGCCGACCGAAGGGCTGGACCCCGACGCGATCCGTGAGCGATTCGGCTGGGTCGACGGGTTCTCCGGGGACGGCACCGACGACTCCCTGATGGCGACGCTGCTGGCCCGCGCCCTGCTCGCCAGCGGCGGCCACGCCGGCGCCGACGAGTGGGCGGCGGAATGGGTCGACCATCACGACCTCATCCTGGCCAGACGGGAGCAGTTCTTCCCTTCGGTGCTCCACGCGGCCGAGAAGCTCGCGTACGGATTCCCGCCCCGCCGGGTGGCCGCCGGTACCATGCCGTCCAGCAGCTCGGCGATGTGCATCTGGCCGGTTGGACTGGTCAACGCCGGCGACCCTCGCGCGGCGGCTGCTCAGGCATACGCGCTCGCCGCCCTCATCCACACGGGCGAGGTCGATTTCTGCCAGGACGCGGCGGCAGCCGTCGCCGCGGCCGTGGCTGCCGGGGTGCGTCCCGACGCCCGCGTGGGCGATGCCTGCGCCGAGGCCCTGGCCGTCATTCATCCGGCAAGCGGAGCGTCGATGCGCGACCGCATCTCCGAAGCGATGGCCCTCGCCGGCGAGGTCGCCGCGTACGAGGAGTTTCGCGATCGCTATCGGGCCGGATTCCGGCAGCACATCGCATGCGACTCGCGCGAGACGGTACCGGCAGCCTTCGCGCTCGCGGCGCTGGCGGGGGGCGACCTGCGCCGGGCCGTCGAGTACGCGGCAAACTTCGGTCGCGACACCGATACCATCGCCAGCATGACGGGCGCGCTCTGCGGGGCGATCGGCGGGCCCGATGCGATCCCGGAGGCGTGGATCGCCGCGCTCGGTCCGGCCGCCGTGCTCGACGCCGAGGCGGTCGCCCGCGGGCTCGCCGACCTCGCACGGGCGAAGTTTGCGGATCGAGCGCGCCTCTCGCGCACCGTGCCCGGGGTCGCGCCCTAGCCCTTCAGCCCAACGGAGGCAATGCCCCCGATCAACTTCTCCTGTGCGAAGAAGTACAGGATGACGGCCGGGATCATCAGGATCAGGTTCGTTGCCATCAACAGGTTCAGGTTCTCGTCCTGACGCGTCACGAGGTTCGCCATCGCGATCGAAACCGTGAACTCCTCGCCGCTATCGAGGTAGATGAGCGGCCCGAGCAGGTCACCCCACTCCCCGATGAAGACGAACACGACGCAGACCGCGAGCACGGGCTTGCAGAGTGGAAGGACGATGTGCCAGAAGACCTGGAAGTGGGTGCAGCCGTCCACCCTCGCCGCGTCCTCGAGCTGACGGGGCAGCGTCCGCATGTACTGACGGATGAGGAAGATGTAGAAGGCGTTCCCGAAGAAGGCGGGGACGATCAAGGGCAGATACGTTCCGTACCAGCCCATCCTGAAGAACAACAAGAACTGGGGGATCATCAACACCTGCCAGGGGATCAGCATCGTGATGATCAGGACGTTGAACAGGAACTCACGACCGCGGAACCGAAGCTTGGCGAATGCGTAGGCGACGAGCGAACACGAGAACAGGGTGCCGATGACGTTGCCTCCCACGATGATCAGCGTGTTCATCGTGTAGCGAGCGAACGGCCGTGAGGGGAGGGTGAGCGCCCGCCAGAAGTTGTCCCAACGCCAGTGCTCGGTCGGGACCCACTCCGGGGGAACGGTGAACACCGGCACGTTGTCGGGTTTGAGGGCGACCGTGATCATCCAGCCGAGCGGGAGCACGACCGCGGCGCACAGGAGCAAAACCGCGGCGTATGTCAGGAAGAGGTAGAGGCGGCGCCGGACCTTCGGTGCCGGGCTCCGCACGGGCGCGGGCCGCCCGATCTCGGTCGTCGCCTCCAACCCCGCCTATCCTCCCTCCGACTCGTAGTAGACCCAGCGGCTCGAGGTCTTGAACACGAGAAGGATCACGACGGCGGCGACGATCACCAGCACCCACGCGAGCGCCGACGCGTAGCCGAACCGTCCGTTGCGGAAGCCCTCGTTCCACAGGTTGAGGACGTAGAACAGGAGCGATCCCCTCGTCCCGCCCCGGCTGCCCCCCAGGACGAAGGCCGTGTCGAAGACCTGGAACGCCTCGATCAAGCCGATCAGGAGCGTGAACAACAGCGTCGGCGTGAGGAGCGGGAGGGTGATGTAGCGGAACGTCTGCCACGCGCTCGCCCCGTCCACCCTGGCCGCCTGATACAACGCGGGAGGGATGTTCTGCAGGCCGGCCAGGTAGATGATCGCGCCGCCCCCGATCCCCCACACACCCATCAGCACGATGGCCGGGACGGCCCACGTCGGGCTCAGCAGCCATCGTGGTGGATCGTCCACGCCGATCGCCCGCAGGACCTGGTTGACCACTCCCAGATCGGGATTCAGCAACGACACCCACAGCACGGCCACCGCGACGCCACTCAGTACCGTCGGCAGGAACAGGATCGTGCGGAACGCGTACATCCCCCGGATCCTCTGGTTGAGCAGGACTGCGAGCGACAGGCCGAGGACCAGGTAGAGCGGGACGGACAGCGACGCGTAGAAGAGGGTGACCTTGATCGACTGCCAGAACTCCGAGCTGTGGATCATGTCGCGGTAGTTCTCGAGCCCCACCCACCGGGCCGGGGAGATGAGGTTCCAGTTGGTGAAGCTGAGCAGCACCGACGCGACGATCGGCCCGATCAGGAAGACGACGAGCCCGATGAGCCAGGGCAGCGCGAACAGGTATCCCGCACGGTTCTCCTTCCGGGCGACGCGGCCGCGGGGTGAACGCACTCAGCTTCCGGGCCGGCTAGATGTCTTCCCAGGTCTGCCACGCTCGATCGAGACTCTCCTGCATCTCCGGGGCGACCTCGTCCAGCGCCTCCTGAGCGGTCCGGTCACCCTCCACGATGAGTGCATACGAGTCCCAGAGCGGGTCGGTGACGTCCCAGTACCCGGGCACGAAGGTTCCCGGCTGCGAAAGGCTCATGACGTCGAGCGCCTCCTGCCTCCCGGCGTTCCCGTCCGCCCACCCCAGCTCCTCCGCGACCGACAGGTCGAGCGACACGGCGTTGCCCACCTCCACGCGCAGCTCGTTGCCCGTGGTGCCCACGAAGGCGACGAACATCTTCGCCGCCTCCACGTTGTCGCTCGAAGCGAAAACCCCCCACATGTCGGTCCAGGAGCTCACGTAGGCCGCGTCGCCTTCCTGCTCGACCGGCAAGGGAGCGACGCCCCAAGCGATCCCCGCGTTCTCGAGCAGCGGGATCGCAGACGCGTTATCCGTGATGCTCATCGCCAGCTGGCCGGTCGCAAGGATCTCGGTAGTCCCGAAGGCCTGCGACACCGACTCGCTCGGTGCGTACCCGTCGGCCACCATCCCGGCCAGCACCTCGTACATGTGGACCGTGGAGGCGTCGTTCACGTAGCCGATCGTCGTCCGGCCGTCCTCGCTGAAATGGGTCAACGTGTCCATCCACCAGTACGGGGTGGCGGCCTCCCCGCCCCAGACGTGCTCGGACAGGTCCTCGCTGGGCTGGGTGAGCTGCTCGGCGAGCGCCGCGTACTCGTCGACGCTCATCGATTCCGTCGCTGAGGGATAGGGCAGACCGGCGGCGTCGAACAGGTCCTTGTTGTAGAAGAGCATCGTGGCCGCCGAGTACGACCCGAGGCAGTAGACGCTCCCCTCGAACTGGCACCCCTCGAACGCGTTCTCGTTCAGCTGGGACAGGTCGATCTCCTCCGCGTCGATGACGTCGTCGAGCGGAAGCATCCGGCCGGCCTTGATCCAGCGAGGTTCGGTGATGAACCCGATGTCGGGAGGACTGTTCGCCGCGAGCGCCGTGTCGATCTTCGTTGAGTAGTTGTCCTCGGGGATCTCGGTGATCTTCAGGTCGATCTCCGGATTCGCGTCCTCGAACGCCGCTTCGAGCGCGGGCAGGAACTCCTCCTCGCCCTCGAAGATCCACAGGCTCAGGGTGGTCCGGCCGCCGGGCTCGTCGGCGGATCCGTCGCCCGATCCGCCGCCGATGCAGGCCCCCGCAACGAGGCCGAGCACCGCCACGATGCACGCCGTTCGCCCGAACCGCCTCATCGCGACCCCCCTGAGCTCGGTCCCGCGTATGACCAAATCGATTTGGAACGGAACGGGAGAAGGATGCGCCGCGGGCCGTCACCCTGTCAAGCCCCGGCTCCGGCTCCCCTACAGTGATTGCGTGTCGGGATCCACGGATCGGTCGACGCGACCCGCCGGCGGGGAAGGTCCGGGTCCGGCCCGAGACGCCGTCTCGGGGGTGGATCCCTCCGTGGGGGCCGCCCTCGAACGGCTCGAGGCGCTCGACACGCGCATCGAGGCGTTCCTGGAGGAACCGGGTCGATCGACCCGCCTCGAGGCGAACCCACCGGCCGACGGCCCGCTCCGCTCGCTGGCGGTGGGCGTCAAGGACCTCCTGCGCGTCGATGGCATCCCCACGAGGGCCGGCACGCGGCTGCCCGCGTCGCTCTTCGAGGGCGAGGAGTCGTGGGTGGCGACGGCGCTCGAGGGCGCGGGAGCGGTCGTTCTCGGCAAGACGGCGATGGACGAGTTCGCGTACTGCGAGCCCCCTTCGACGAAGAACCCCCGCGACCCGAGACGGACGCCGGGCGGATCGAGCGGAGGATCTGCGGCCGCGGTGGCGGCCGGGATCTGTCGGCTCGCCGTGGGATCCCAGACGCTGCAGTCGATCGTGGTGCCCGCCTCATACTGCGGCGTCGTCGGGTACAAGCCCACCTTCGGCCGCCTGCCGTTCGACGGGATTCCGTTGGCCCCTTCGATGGACACCGTCGGCTTCCTGGCCCCTTCGATCGCCGAGCTTCGCCCCGCAGTCTCGGCGCTCCTTCCCGGTTGGGCCGATCCCCCAGCGCCGCCGCTGCCGGTCATCGGCGTACCCGCTCCGTGGGGGCACGCGGGCCTCGTTGAGGGCTGGCGCTCCCACGAGCGCCATCTCGACGCGCTCCGCCGTCGGGACATCGAGCTTCGGACGACGGAGGTGCCCTGGAACGCCGCGGGAGCACTGGAGGAGTGGGGCACGTGCGTCGGCGATCTCCTGCACGGGGAGATGGCGCTCGCGCACGCCCCCTGGTTCGAGCGGTTCGCCCACCTCTATCGGCCGCGGACCGCGGACGCCGTTCGCCACGGGATGTCCGTGGGCCCCGAGCGACTGCACGAGTGCCGGTCGGCGGGGGCCGAACTCGCCGATCGCCTGCGAGACGCGGCGACGCGGGCCGGCATCGACTGCTGGACCTGTCCGTCGGCCGGCGACGTCGCACCCATCGGCTACGAGGACACCGGCGACGCCTCCATGACGGCCCTCTGGTCGTACGCGGGCTTTCCGACGCTGTCGCTCCCCGTTCTCGACGGTCCGTACGGGATGCCGCTCGGCCTCCAGCTCGTCGCAATGCCCGGCCAGGACGAGCTCCTCCTCGCCTGGGCCGAACAGGTGGAGACCGCGCTGGCCGGAGATCCAAACCACCGCTCGTGAGGGGCCGGCTGACGCGGTCGCTCGTCGCCATCCTGGTCGCGTCGCCTCTCGCAGTATGCGATCCCGAGGCGGGAACGATCGAGGCGGATCCGCCCGCCGAACCCACCGCCGAGCCGTTCACGGATGGGAACGGATGGTTCTACCACTACGTTCGCGCCGACGGCTCCGACTACCGCTCGACGCCCTACGCCGCGATCACCGCGAGGATTGAGGAGGGCTTCTACACGGACCGCGGCGTCTCCAACATCATGATCTACGCGCCGTACGAGGCCACCCGGGACTTCCGCGGTCTCCCGGCCACCGACTTCTTCGACGCACAGGTTGGTACCGGAACCGTCCGGGACTTCGAGGAACTGGTCGCCACGGCCCATCGGAAGGGGATCACCGTCACCGTGTACCTGGCGTTGTTGTACGTGGATCGGGCGAATCCCGTCTTTCGGACGGCGGAGGCGGACCGGCGTGACGGCGTCGACTCGGTCGAGGCGAGCCTGTTCCGCTGGTCGCGAGAGCGGCCGGGACGAGCCGAGCAGCCGCCGGACTTCCCCGAGTACGAGGGCGGGTGGGCGTTCAGCACCACGGCGCGCCAGTGGTACGCGACGAGCTGGGGGTATCCGGCGCTCGACTACGCGAGTCCGACCACCCGGGACTACGTCAAGGAGGTTCTGCGGTTCTGGCTCGACACCGGCATCGACGGCATCGAATACGACTTCCCGCTCTCGTTCCTTGGGATGACCACGCAGGACATGACCCTCGTCGATCCGACGATGGTGGACATCCTGGTCACGACTCCGACGACCCATACGCCCAACGCCAAGTGGCTCCACGCCGAGGGCGCCGGCCAGTTCTGGGACGAGGGATGGAACGACGACGTCGGCTTCACCCATGTCCTCATCAACGGGGACGAGGACCGCTGGTCGTTCTCCTACGCGGTGATGGACGACGGTCCGGACGGAAGGTCCCTCACCGTTGCGGACCTCGAGAGCCACTGGCGGGAGTTCTTCGACCGCCGACGGGCACGGAGCCCCTCGCTCGGCGTCAATGCCTGGTCGTTGTACGTCGACCGCCTCACGCCGGAGCAGCGGGCCTTGGACGCGGCCGTGCAGGCCGGGATGGGCGCCCTGTACTCCATCGACTACGAGGCAATCTATTCGCAGCTGACGGTGGCCGAGCAGACCAGCTACGACGACGTGTTCCGGGCCCTGAAACGTTCGCCGGCACTGGCTCCCGGCGCCTCGCGAGTCCGGCGGCCCGCCGCCATCTGCGGTGGCGGGTCGGCCGACCAGGTGTACGCGGTCGAGCGCACGAGCACCGACGGCACCCGCACGGTGCTGAACGTCTACAACTTCACGGACGCCCCGCAGTGCGTGACGGTCGACCTGTCCGCGAGCCCCATCACGGTGCCGCAGACACCGGTCGACCTCTCGACCCAGCAGAACGGGTCGCCGATCACGTCGGCGTCGTACGAGGTGCACCTTCCCGAGTTCGGCTACCTCTTCCTGGATGTCGCGGCCGAGCGCGGAGTCGTCCCGTTCCGGCCGACCATCTTCCTGGATCAGCCTTCGATCCGGCCCCCCGTCCCCGGGTCGAAGAGATAGAGCGCGGCCGCGTCGACGACCATCTCCACCGTGTCGCCCTCACGGGACTTGGTCCGCGCATCGACCCGAGCGACGATCCCGATCCCGCCCGATCCGGCGACGGCGAGGTGGAGATGCGCCTCCGCGCCCATGCTTTCGCGCAGCGTTACGACCGCCGGGATCCGGCGATCCGCCGGGACGCCGGCGACGAGGCTCGCATCGTGCAAGGCCTCGGGGCGGATGCCGAGAACGACCGGCCTGCCGTCGTACGCCTGCAATGCCGGGCGCGCGGCGACCGACGCGTCGGGAAGCTGCAGCCGCCGCCCCGCGAACTCCACGAACGTCGCCTCGTCGACCCGCGTGACGACGGCGTCCACCAGGTTCATGGCGGGCGATCCGATGAACCCCGCCACGAAGACGTTGGCGGGGCGCTCATAGACCTCGTCCGGCGCCCCGACCTGCTGCAGCTGCCCACCGTCCATGATCGCGACCAAGCTCCCCAGGGTCATGGCCTCCGTCTGATCGTGCGTCACGTAGATCGTCGTCACGCCGAGGTTCTTCTGGAGGCGCGAGATCTCCGCTCGCATCTCTACCCGGAGCTTGGCATCGAGGTTCGAGAGCGGCTCGTCCATCAGGAATGCCTGGGGCTGCC
This sequence comes from Actinomycetota bacterium, assembly GCA_050692535.1. GTDB lineage: Bacteria > Actinomycetota > UBA4738 > UBA4738 > HRBIN12 > CALGFI01. The sequence continues at coordinate 8,720 of JBOGVL010000021.1, forward strand.
GCACGATCGCCCTGCCCATCGCCACCCGCTGACGCTCCCCGCCCGAGAGTTGTTTCGGCTTCTTCGCCAGCAGGTCGTCGGACAGGCCCATCAGGCTCGCGGCCTCCTTCACCCGCCGGGCAATCTCAGCAACGGGCAGCTTGCGGATCTTGAGTCCGAACGCCATGTTCCGGTAGGCGGACATGTGGGGGTAGAGGGCGTAGTTCTGAAACACCATCGCGACGTCGCGGTGTCCGGGATCCACGTCGTTCACGACGTGGTCGCCGATGCGGATCGTGCCCTCCGTCGCTTCTTCCAAGCCGGCGACCATCAGCAGCACGGTCGTCTTCCCGCATCCGGACGGTCCCACCAACACCATGAGGCTGCCGTCCGGGATCTCGAGGTCCAAGGAGGACACGGCCTTGGTGCCGTCCGGATAGAGCTTCGTCACGCCGTCGAGCGCGATCCTGGCCACGGCACCGACCGTTCGCCGGGGAGCGGCTCCGCCGCTCCGATCCATGGGTGCGCGGATCGGGACACTGGGCCCCGATCCGGCCCAAATCGTTTTGGAGTCGGGCGAGTCTAGTCGGCCCCCGAGACTCGGGCAAGCGCACCGTGGAGCCCGGCCAGCCCCCGGTCCACGAGTTGCGCCGTTGACTCGCAAATCGATTTGAGAGACAGTCCCGCCGTGGCCGGGAGCCGGAGGTCGACGATCGCCGAGGTGGCGACCACCGCGGGCGTGTCCCGCACCACGGTGTCGCACGTGTTGTCCGGGAACCGACCCGTGGCTCAGGCCACTCGGGAACGGGTCGAGGCCGCCATCAAGGAGCTCGGGTTCCGTCCGAACGGGCTCGCGCGGAGCCTTCGGGTGCGCCGTTCCGACACCGTCGCGCTGATCATCCCGGACATCACGAATCCCTACTACCCCATGCTCTCTCGCGGGCTGGACGACGCGTTGTCGGATCAGCACCGGACCCTCATCTGCAACACGGACGCGGCGCGCGCGCGAGAGCTCGACTTCGTCGCCGACGTCTTCGACCGCCACGTCGACGGCATGGTGGTCGTCGCCTTCCAGATCGGCGCCGCCGACCTGCAGGAGATCATCGGCTCGGGCCTGCCGATCGTGTCGTTGGGACGGAGCATCGACGACCCGCGCGTGGACACCGTGCTGAGCGACGACGAGCACGGGGCGTTCGAGGCGACGCGCTACCTCATCCGTCGCGGCCATCGCCGGATCGGCATGATCCGAGGGACCGAGGCCCCCGGGACGAGGCGGGAGGCCGGGTTCCGACGGGCGCTCGACGAGGAGGGCCTCGACGTGGCTCCCGAGTCGAATCCCGTCGCGGACTGGACCCGGCGCGGCGGCCGGGAGGCGATGCGCCGGATCGCCGCGCTGAAGGATCGGCCGACCGCCGTCTTCTGCGCGAACGACCTGATGGCCATCGGAGCCATGGACGCCGCCCGGAGCGCCGGGCTCTCCATCCCGGACGACGTGGCGCTTGTCGGCTACGACGACATCGAGGCGGCAACGCTCGTGAACCCGTCCCTCACCACGGTGGTGAATCCCGCCTACGAGGCGGGACGGGCGGCCGGCCGCCTCCTGCTCGACCGGATGGCCGGTCGGTACGTGGGCACGCGGCGAGAGATCGTCCTCCGCGCCCGGCTCATGGAACGCGAGTCGGCCTAGTGGATCGATCGAGGGGACGTTCGACGACGAGGAGGGATGCGCCGTGCACGACGTGTTGAACCAGGCCGAGATGGTCTCCGACGAGCTCGTCCAGCGGTGGGAGTCCGGGTACGACGTCGCCGATCTGGAGGGGTTCGTGCGGAGCGCGGTCGAGAGCGGGTCGCCAGAGGAGATGGATCGCGCCTATCGACGACTGGAGGAGACCTCGCTGCGGACCGACTGGCCGCACGAGGAGCCGTCGGCGCTCGACGTGATCCGACGTAGCCTGCCCTCGCCGGCCGAGGTCCCGACGTTCGGGCTCGACGATGCCGGCCTCCGCGACCGGGTGCTCGGGGCCTGGCTCGGGCGCTGCGCCGGTTGCAACCTGGGCAAACCGGTCGAGGGGTGGAGCCGCGAGCGGATCCGCCGGTACCTCGACCTGGCCGACGCGTACCCGATCACCGACTACCTCCCGGTCCTGGACCCGTTCCCGGAGGGGCTGCAGCTCAACTGGTGCTGGCCCGAGACGACCCGGGGCAACATCGAGTTCATGGCGCGTGACGACGACATCGACTACACGATCCTCGGCATGCACATCCTCGAACAGCACGGCTTCGGGTTCGGTCCGGACGACGTCGCCGAGGAATGGCTCCTGCGTCTCCCCTTCTTCCAGGTCTACACGGCGGAGCGGGCCGCCTATCGCAACCTGATCCACGGGATCCGTCCGCCCGAGACCGCGAGCCACCGCAATCCCTACCGGGAGTGGATCGGTGCGCAGATCCGGGCGGACATGTGGGGCTACGTCTTCCCGGGCGAGCCCGGGAACGCCGCGCTCCTCGCGTTCGCGGACGCGTCGCTCTCGCACACCCAGAACGGCATCTACGGCGAGATGTGGGCCGCGGCGCTGATCGCCGCGTGCTTCGTCGCGGCGGATGCGCGATCGGCCATCGACATCTCGCTCGACTACGTCCCGCCCCGGTCGAGGCTCGCGGAGGCGATCCGCGACGTGCGCGACCTGCACGCGAAGGGGCTCGACTGGGAGGCGGCTCGGGACGAGGTGGAAGTTCGCTACGGCCACTACAGCTTCGTGCACACGGTGAACAACGCGGCTCTGGTCACGGCCGCGCTGCTGTGGGGGGACGGCGACTTCACACGGACCATCGGCCTCGCCGTGCAGGGTGGCTGGGACACCGACTGCACCGGGGCCACGGCCGGATCCATCTTCGGTGCGCTGCACGGGGCCGGGGCCCTCCCCGCACACTGGGTGGATCCACTCAACGACCGCGCACGGAGCGCCATCATGGGGTACGACCATTCCACGTTGTCGGACCTCGCCGACCGGACGCTCCGCCTCGCGAACGCCCGGCACGAGGACGGGCGCGTCTAGAGGGCCCCACGCCGAGCGGCGGCCTCATCCGGCCGCCTCCTCGAGCCGTCGCTGCAGCAGATCTCTCGCCTCGAGGAACGGACGCTCGAGGTACGCGAGGTGGTCCTCCTCGCCGTGATGGTGCGTGGCGTGTCCCTGCGGGTATCTGACGGCGCGCCCGCGCACGTACGCCAGGCTCCCCTCGACCAGGGTCAGCAGGTATCGGGCGTGGCGGGGGTCGAAGAGCCGATACTCGCCGCCCGTGGCGACGTAGACCGGCGAGGTGTGCGCGAACACGCCTCGGCTCCAGACGTCGCGGTGCGACGGGCCGTCGAAGTGGCCGGGTCCCCCGCACCGAGCCGCGAGCCAGCAGTCCCCGTCGACAGGCACCTCGGCCGTGAGGGCGAGCCGCCGGACGCCGCCGTCCTCGGAGGTCGAGGCCACCACCATGCCGTTCTGGACGATCTCGAGCGATGCGACCGGGAAGATGCCCTCGGCCACCGCCGAGACCGTGACCGTCCCGGTTCCCGTGATCGAAACCGTGTCGCCGATCCGGTGGCCGTCGACCTCGAGCGTCAGGAGCGGACCTGCGCTGAGAAACGTTCGGCCGGCCACGACCGCGTCGCGCCAGGCGTCGAACGAGAAGGCCTCGTCCCCGAGCCACGCATAGGTTCGATACAAGCCGACGGGCACATCGGACGACATCTTGTCGGTCCCACCGACCAACGGAAGACGGTACCCGCCGTTGAGGTACCGGTAGTACTCCTCGTGCATGCGCGGCCGCTGGACGACCATCTCGATCGCGTCGGCGCGTCCGGTGGCGATCAACGTCGCCGGCTCCCCGTTCGGCTGTGGGAAGTGGGGGATCACGACGGTGCCTCCCTGCTCGTGGCAGCGGTCGGCCCACTCGGTCTCGGTCACCTCGAGCGCTCCGCCGACTTCGGCCTCGATCGGGCCGTCGCTGCACCAGGGCATGACCGGACGCTTCAACCCCCATAGGACGAGGTGGCCGAGGAAGTGCTGTCGGTTCTCCTGGCTCACGAACGTCACGTAGCGCCCGTCCGGGGTCGCGTGGGGCTCCCCCGTGAACTCCTCTGTGTTCGTGAACAGGCTCCCCCACTGGCTCTGCAGGAGGTTCACGACGTGGAGGTCCTCGCCCTGCTGCTCGGTCAGCGCACCTTGCGCGGACAGGAAGTGCACGTGGGAGTCGCCGGAGTACCAGCCCCTCGCACCCATCGAGGTCCACCGCTTCAGTCGAAGCTCGAGCTCGCGCTGGCCCCTCGCGATCTGGATGCGTTCACGGATGGGCTCGTACTCGTACCCGCGGGCGACGTCGACGACGACCCCGCCGGTCGGCAGCCATCCCTGGCACGTCCCGTCGATGTACGCGTAGGTCAGCCGGCCGAGGCGGAGATCGCCGCCCACGTCGATGTGCCAGGTGTCGAGGTCCGAGTTCACATGGTCGTGGTGGCCGTACGGCTGGTACGGGACGCCCTCGGGCGAGCGGAAGTGGACGCGACACGGCACGGGCCGCTCGGTCTCGTCGTCGAGCACCGTCACGTGGACCCAGTTTCGCCCGCCCTCCGCGACCTCGACGCGAACCCTCCCGGCCGCCGCGGAACCCGTGTCGGCGACGTCGCCCCACCGGACCCGGCCGAGTTCGACGTCGCCGCCGGAGATCTTCACCGTCGCGGACGGCACGGCGGCGATCCGCGCGTAGGCGTTGGGGCTCGCCGCCTGGCGGGGCTCACCCCACCCCCTCAGCAGATCCGTGAGGAAGCCCTCGAGCCCATCGGGCGGCAGGGGGTAGACGTACGAGACGACCCCGCGGTCGACCTCGACGGTGAGCTGGTCCGCCCGAGCGGGCGGGGCGTCGCCCGTCATCGAGATGCGGACAGGCACGGCGGCGTGCCGAACGAACGGATGCTCCGGCGCGTTCGAGACGGTGATCGCCGCCACGAGGACCCTCGCCGCCCGCGGCCGCAGCGTCACCGACTCCAGGGTCGCGTCCGGCTCCGGGTTCTTCCATGCCCACAGGAAGGTCTCAGCGAGCTCGGATCGGTACGACGTCTCGGTCTGCCGGAACCCGGCCTCATCCCACGCGCCCCGGTACCGGTCCATCGGCTCCGTCGTCCCGCCGGTCTCGGCGAGGAACGGTGCATCCGAGTCCCACCACTCGCTCGAGAACGCCCCGACCTCGAACCGCTCCCGGATCGGCACGCCGATCGGTGGCCGACCCTCGAGCTCGAACCCGTACTCGGCGACGACGTCTCCCACGCTCGGCTCCGCCTCGTCCTCACGCGCCGGAAGGCGCCGATGAGCGACGAGGACGAGTCCGGCCGGACGACCGATGGGGACCACGACGCTGGGTGCACCGGGTTCGAGCAGGACGAATCTTGCGCCGCCCGCGTCGCCGCGACCGACGAGGAACGGCAGGCCCTGGTAGATCCGGAGCCCCTCCGCGATCGGCCGGACGCCGCCCAGCACGTCGCCGGCGGCGTTGCACCACGCCGCAAGGTCCACGGGCTCGTAGTCACGGTGTTCGTTCGCCGCCATCTGTCCCCTCGCCGGCTCTCCGAAAGCTCCGACGCAAACGCGGCCACCGCGCCGACGTCGGGCTGCGGCGGAAGGTACGCCCCGCGATCTGGAGGCGCAAACCACGGCCCATCCACCGTGCCGACCCACCGACCGGTCGAGGCGACACGATGCCGTCCGGGTCCTGACCACCTTGGATGTCAGGCCCGAAGGGTCTTCCGGGCGACGAACCGACGAAGTGGTCGTGGATTCGCCGGAGGCTTCCGCGGAGAGGTCCCGGTTCCCGCCGAGCCCGATGCCTCCGCACAGGTAGATCGTTCGATACTTCCGAGGCGTCTCGAGCTCATGCATCACCTGCACGAGACGGCGACGAGAGGCGGGATCCTCCTCGCGGCCGCGGTTCGACGCAGCGCGGAGCGCTTGGTGGAGGTGGGGGGAATCGAACCCCCGTCCTCGGGCGACCGTTCGGGGCTTCTCCGGGCGCAGCCGGCGGAGAGATCTCGCCTTCAGGCTCCCACCGGCGGAGGACCTGTCGGCCAACCCGGGTGAGATGTCCGGCGGCGGCCCCCGGGTGGAGCCGTCTCCGTGAGCCTGCTCACGACGTCCGACCCCGAGCCGCAGGCGGACCCGGGCGGACGGCTACCTAGCTACCTAGGCAGCGAGCGCGTAGTTATCGGCGCTTGTGTTGATCCCGGCTTTTTTCGAGGCATCCGGGGACCTCGGCCCGCTTCCCCCGAGCGGTTCATCGCTCGAGTCGAAGCCAGTGCACCCCCATATGTGGTTGTCCGACCAGTCTACGACGCGCCCGCTACCGACGACGGCCGGCCTCGCGTTGCATCTCTCGCGCGTGCTCGCGCTCGGCGATCACCTGGCGCTTCTCGTACTGACGCCGGCCGCGGCCGAGGCCGAGCTCCATCTTGGCGATGCCGTGGGAGAAGTAGACGCGCAGCGGGACGAGGGCCAGGCCCCGCTCGGCCGTCTTGCCGATCAGGCGCTCGATCTCCCTGCGGTGCAGCAGCAGCTTGCGGGGCCGGATCGGGTCGTACGTTCGTTTGTCCATGGCCTGCTCGTAGGGCGGGATGTGCATGCCCTCCACCCACACCTCGCCGTCTCGGACGCGCGCGAACGCCTCGGCGAGGGATCCCCGCCCGCCGCGCAGCGACTTGACCTCGGCGCCGGTCAGCACGACCCCGGCCTCGAAGCTCTCGCGGATCTCGTAGTCGCGTCGAGCTCGGCGGTTCGAGACGACGGTGCGCTCCTGGGGGTCGGGCGTGGGGCTCATGGGCCCCGCAGCTTAGACGTCGAGGAAGCGCCGCATCCCGACGAGCCCGGCGAGCAGCGCGACGAACACCCCGGCCACGAGCAGCCACGGGATCACCGCCACCACGTCCGAGTTGGTGACCCACGGTACGAACTGGATCGTGCCGTAGAGCGGGTTGATGAAGGCGACCTTCAGCCCGAACAGGAACAGGATCGCCGCCGCGGCGCCGATCAGGCTCTCGAAGACCCCCTCGACCAGGAACGGGATCCGGATGCGCCAGTTCGTCGCGCCGACGAGCTTCATGATGCCGATCTCCTTGCGCCGGGCAAACAGCCCCATCCGGACCGTGTTGGCGATCAGGATCGCGGCCGAGACCAGCATGACGAACGACACGAGGAGGACGCCGACCCGGAAGACCCGGGTGATCGAGAAGAGCCGGTCCAGGAACGCGCTCTGGTCCACGATGCGGTCGATCCCCGGCTGCCCCTGAAGGACCGCGGCGACCTGGGCGTACTGTTCCGGGTCGGAGAGCTTGACGCGGATCGAGGCCGGGAGCGCGTCGCAGTCGACGTTGTTGACCAGCGCCGTCTGGTTGGCGAACAGCTCCTTGAACC